>PWXP01000152.1 GCA_003561895.1 Planctomycetaceae bacterium
GCATGAAACTTTCCCGGAACATCCTGCTGTCGTGCGAAATCCTCGCCGCGCACAAGCTGCGCACCTTGCTGAGTGTGATCGGGATCGTCGTGGGCATCGCGACCGTGGTGCTCATGGTGTCGGCCGGACGGGGAGCCGAGCGGGAAATCCTCGACCGCATCCGCGCGATGGGCACCAACCTGATCACCATCAACGCCGGCCAAACCCGCATCGTCGCCGGCCGCCAGCGGCAGACGTCGACCGTCACCACCATGACCATCGCCGACGCCGAGGCGGTGGCCCTGGAGTGCCCCGCCGTGCGGCGCGCCGCGCCGGCGGTCGTCCGGCGGCTTGCGGTCCGCTGGGACGATACGAATACGAACACCAGCGTCGTGGGCACCACGCCCGAAGCGTTCGGCATCCGCGAATTCCCGATCGCCTCCGGCCGCCGGTTCGACGCCGAGGAGAACCGCGGCCGGCGGCGCGTAGCCGTGCTGGGGCCCACCACCGTGGCCAACCTGTTTGACGACGTCGATCCGATTGGGTTACAAATCCGCATCGGCCGCGTGCCCTTCGAGGTCATCGGCGTAACCCGGCCGAAGGGAGTGGACATCAACGGCGTCGACCAGGACGACCTCGTCCTGGTGCCGCTCGAGGCGGCCATGCGCCGGCTGCTGAACGTCACTCACCTCGACGCCATCTACGCGCAGGCCGAAGAGGCCGACTTGCTCGACCGGGCCGAAGGCGAGATTCGCGCCCTGCTGCGCGACCGCCACCGCCTGGGCGACCGGCCCGACGACTTCACCATCCAGAACCAGGCCACCCTGCTGGAGGCCGAGCGCGAGACGGCCCAGTCGATGACGCTGCTGATAGGCAGCGTGGCGGGCATTTCGCTGCTGGTCGGCGGCATCGGCATCCTGGCAGTCATGCTCATTTCGGTTCGGGAGCGGACGCACGAGATCGGCCTGCGCCGCGCGCTGGGCGCCACGCGGGCCGATATCCGCGTGCAGTTCCTCCTCGAATCGGGCCTCATTGCCGGCGCCGGCGGCCTGGTGGGCGTGCTGGCCGGCGTGGCGGCCGTCGTGGCCGTCGCCCGGCTCGGCTACTGGACGGCCGTCATCTCCTGGCCCGCCGCGCTGGGCGGCTGCGCATTTTCGATTGCCGTGGGGCTCATTTTCGGCATCTACCCGGCCATGCGCGCCGCCGCGCTGGAGCCCATCGAGGCCCTGCGCGGCGAGTGAGACGGCAGGCCGGTGCGAGGCGCTGCCTTTCTGCGGCGGCTCTCCCAAAGGGCGGGGTGCTCGGCTTCGACCGGCCCGCGCAGACCTCCCGGCATCCGTGCGTCTACCGGTTTTCCGCGGGGCAACCGTTTGTAGGCCGGCTGGGGAGTGGTCCAGTTTTCGGCCAATACGTGATGCTTTCCAATGAAGACATCGTCATGCATAGTCCGGGCTAGGAACCGTCTTTCGGGTCCTTCAACCCGAGTCGGTTGAGCCAACGGCTCCGGGGCGGTTTTTCGGGAACGGCGCCGCCGGTGGGCGGGGCGTCGTTCTTCGCGCCGCGCTCCTCGAGCAAGCAGAGCTTCTCTTCAACCTCGGTACGTTGCCGAGCCAGTTTCGCCCTCTCCACCGACAGATCGACCTCGGCCTGCCGCAGTTTCTCGCGCCACTCCTCCTGCAATTGCGCCAGGTTTTGCCGCTCTTCCTGGATAACAGCGTCCTTATCGAAAATCTCGTCCAATGCGGCCGCGCCGACCGCCAGCGCCCCGACACTCGCGCTCTGGTTCTCGAGCAGTTGTTTCAGCTCGGCAATCTCAGCGTCTTTTTCCGCAATCACCTGGTCGGTGCGCTCGACGATCTGCTGTAGCTCTGTGCGCTGCCGGCGGTCCTCCTGGTGCTCTTCGTCGAAGTCCGATTCGAGCGCGGCCAGGATGCGCTGCTTCTCGGCTTCCCAGTCGAGCGGCCCGCTGCTTGCCGGCGGACCGGCCGGCGGCGCGCTTTGTGTCTCTTTGAGTTGCTCCTGGAGCCGGGCATTGTCGCCCTTCAGCGCGCGGAGATCTTCCAAGGTCAACTCGTAGCGGCGCCGCAGGTCGGCGTCGGCGGAAGCCTGCTCGCCCGCGGCCGTTTCAACGGAAGCGGCCACACGGCGTTCCAATTCGGCCGATTCCCGCTGGGCCCGTTCCAGCCGCTCCTCGGCCTCGCGGAGTGACGCGGCCAGGGCATCGCGCTCGCGGGTCAACGTTTCCATTTCCTTGGCCGACGCCTTGGCCGCGCCGGCCTCCTGCTTGAGCGCGTCGCACTGCTCGCGCCGGACGGCGAGTTCCGCTTCCAACCGGTCCTTCTCGGACCGCGCGGCGGCGAGTTGCTGTTGGAGCGATTCGCGCTCGGCCCGGTCCACCTGGGCGCATTCCGCCTGCCGGCGTTCGAACGCGGCTTGTTGCTGTTGAAGCCTGGCCCGCTGCTGTTCGAGGGCGTGCTGCTCGTCCCGGAGCGCTTGCAGGAGCGATTCGCGTTCGGCCCGTTCGGCCTCGGTGCGTTCGGCTTGGCGTTGTTCGAGGGAGGCTTGGCGTTGTTCGAGGGCGGCTTGCTGCTGTTCGAGGGCGGCGCGCTGCTGCTGGAGTGCCCGTTGTTCCTGGCGGAGCGTTTCCAGGAGCGACTCCTGATATCGCGCTGTTTCTTCGGCGGTCCGCTGCCATTCGGCGCGGCGGGCTTCGAGGTCGGTGCGGAGTTGCTCGAGGTGCTCGGCCTCGTGGGCGAACCGCGCGGCCTGCTGATCGGGGTCGGAAACCGCTTCCGCGGGCCGGTAACCGGCGGCAAGGTCGTCGGCGAACTGCCCGAGGCGAGTAAGGAGCCGGTTTTCGGCGTGGTCGACCTGTTTCTGGGCCTGTTCCAGCCGCACCTCCGCCTCGCGGAGCGACGCTGCTAGGCTGTCACGTTCGTGGCGGAGGGCGTCGAGTTCCTCGGTGGCGACCCGCGCTGCGGCAAGCTCCCGCTGGAGGGCCTCGCACCGGGCGTGCTGCGCAGCCAGTTCCCTTTCGAGCCGCTCCTGCTCGCCGCGCGCCTCATGCAGTTGCCGCTGGACCGATTCCCGCTCGGCCCGATCCGTCTCGGCGCACTCGGCCTGCTGTCTTTCCAGTTCGGCGCGGCGCTGCTGGAGCGCTTGCTGCTCCTGCCCGAGCGTCTGCAGGAGCGCCTGGTGGTGCTGCGTCGTCTGCTGCGCGACCTGCTGCCACTCGGCCCGTCGGGCGTCCAGGTCGGCGCGGCACTGCTCGAAGCGTTCGGCTTCCTCGGCGAGCTGCGCAGCCCGCTCGTCGACATCGTGGCGGGCGGCTTCGGCGGCATGGCGTCCGCCGGCCGCTTCCCGGGCCAATTGGTCGAGATACTCGAACAATCGGTTGTGGACTTCATCAAGCTGGCGCTGCTTCGCCGCGAGAAACTCCCGCACTCCGTCGCGCTCCTTGCGCAAGGCCACATCGAACAGGTCGATCGGGTCGGGAGCATCGGGAGTTGAAAGATGCGGAGCATCCATGGACAACGGCTCCAAGCCATTCCTGTAAAGGGTGCGCACGTACGCCTGCGTGCCGGTGGGCGCGCACAGCGGACGCACGGCCCATCCGGGGGGATCGCGCAAACGATGTCCCTATTGATATGTATAGGTTACGATAGCCCCCCTGCAAAGAACTCGTTCGGAAAACGGCGCTTGCCGAAAATGGTGTTCGCGTCGCAACTCTTTTGATAGACAAGGGTGCCCCTCCGGGGGGGCGTGGTGCCGCGATCCAGCCATTGACCGGTACTCGCGTCGCATGGTAAGCTGGTACTCATGCTGGCAGTCGGCCAGCCGGCATCGGCAAACCGGGCGTGCCGTGCCAATGCAGAAGTCGCTCGGAACGAAACCGTGCGGCTTGCCGTTCTTCCCGCTGTTTGCACCTAGAAACGGAAGAGCCAAACGGAATGCTTGTGCCTGTACGTCGCTTCGGTGACCACCTTGTTGAGGAAAAACGCCCCGTGCGCGGCTGAGCACCTACTATGAGCGGATCGGTTCAACAAACTCCTGGCGACCTTATCGCGGTGCTGCGGAGGCTCAATCCGAATGTACCGGCAGGGTCATCCGGCGAGGTGGTGCCGCGGACGCCGCGGCAATCTAACGCCATGCGGCAAATTCGCGCCCACATCGGCGCCGATCCACGCGCCAAAGTCCTCCTGACAGGTCACATCGGGGTCGGCAAATCGACCGAGTTGCTGCACCTGGCGAAGGAGATGAGCGGCGAGCGGTGCGTGGTCGAGTGTTCCGTTGGGGGAACGCTGGGCAGCCACAACGTCAACACCTTTTCTTTGCTGGTCGTTGTGCTGGATACGCTCATCCGGTGGTGGCAGGATCGTCTAGGCGACATGCCGGCGGGTTTGGTGGAAGAGCTGAGCGATCACGTTAACGACCTGCTGCCGGACGAAAAACGCCCACCGAAGAACAATTGGGAGGCATTCATTCGGGCACTCCGATCAGAGTTGGGTCGACGTGAGGACGCCCCACTCCAAATCGAAAACGACAAGGATCTTCAATCCCTGTACTCGGAGGTTGTACAACGTCTGGCGCTCCGTTCGGTGGAGTATACGGACACCATTGCGTTGGACCCCAGCCCACTGGCACTGAGTTGCGAGACGCTGCTGAAGGAACTGGCGGCCGCCGTTGGAAAGCCCGTTCTGCTGATCCTGGACGACCTGGACAAGGTTCGTGAGCAACGGGCCAGAGACGACGTTTTCCTTAACCGTGCGATGGCGTGGCGGCGGCTGCCTTGTGGGATCGTCTCGACGTTGCCTCTGGACGCGGTTTTTTCTTCGATCGGCCGAGAGTTGGATCAGGTGTGGTTCGACGTTCAGGTTCTGGATCCGTTTCCCGTTCCGAAGCATGAGGGGGGAAGCCTTGACGAACCGGAACTTCAGCCGTACCTGAGCATTTTGCGCTCGGTCGATGCCCATGAAGCGTTCTCGGGTTTGCAGTGCCGGCGCCTGGCCAACGCGTCCGGCGGCCTGCCCCGGGTTTTCGTTTCTGCCTGCTCCGCCTCGATTGCGTA
>PWXP01000407.1 GCA_003561895.1 Planctomycetaceae bacterium
GCCGCAGGTGCATTCGCATCGATCCAGGGAAGTCGCGGGGGGGGCGCGGGGCGCGAGCCGCCCTTCGGATTGGCCCGACCCAGCGGGGGTGGGGCGGGGCGCGAGTCCTTTTTTCCGCGGCCCGGACGAAGAGGGGGCGGCGCAGTACGCGAGCCCGCCTTCCCGCCGGCGCCGGGAGGCGTCCCGGCTTGTGTGGGGCGCGAGCCGCCGGTCGGACCGTTCGCCGCTGAGCGAAAACCTAACGGAGGCCGCAAACTTCCCCCAACGACCGGAAGCTCCCTATTTTCGTCAAGTTGGGGACGCCCCGGAATCGGCAGAGGATGGGTCGCCGGCCTCGGTTCGCGGCCGTGCGCCTTCCGGTGGGCCCAGCCCGAAGGAGCGACGCGCGCGGTCTTGCCGTCATTCCCTCGAGCCGGGCTCTTGGCACAAGAATAGGCTATCTGACTTAGCGGGGGAATTTGATCCATCGGCGCGTGTGCCAGATCGCAAAGGCAGTCGGTTAGTTGCCGCACACCTGCATCGGAAAGCCCTTGCAGGTCGCGGCATAACGCAGAGGAGGCCGAAGCGCGAAGGTCGGCGGCGCGGAACAGCAGTTTGTCGTAACTGGTCGCCTCGACGTGCTTCTCCCACAGGTCCGGGGCCGCCGCCAGCGCCCTCAGCGCCGTGTAAATGACCAACTCGGAGAAGCGGTCCAAGTGGAATGACAGCGGCGTATTCCCGTTTCGTGCCGGGTGCTGGTACGGTTCCACGCCCAGTTCCAGGTTCCGTCGTCCCACCAGGGCGGGCACGCAAAGGCAATCGTAGTCGACCAGTTTCAATTGCCCCCGCTCACTGACCAGGATATTGGCGTGTTGCAGGTCGCCGTGTGCCACGGCGGCGTCAGCCAGCTCCTCTGCCACGCGGAGCCACGTGTCTGCGGCATCCGCCAGCGCCCGCGAGTCGCCCGCGAGGCTGCGCGCCCGCGCCCACTCAAACAGTGTGTGGCCCTCGACCCATTCCATCAAGATCAGCGGGTACCACTTGCCGTCGCCGGCGGAGCGGATGGCCGAGTCGCGGTATTCGAAGGCGCAAAGACAATCGAGACGCCGCTTGCTCAGGTAGGCGGAAATATGATCGTAGCGTTCGCGCCGCTCGGGCGACTCAGTGGTGAACACCCGTAAGGCGAACGGGTCGGGTGCCTGGGGGACCGTGGCCTTGTATACCACGGCGAACGCGCCCGCCCACGGCCGAGGCTGCCCCCGCGCGTTCTTCTCCACCACAGATTGCTGCAATACCGGGTCGCGAAAGGCGTGGCGCGGGTTCTGAAGCATTGCGCTGAAATGCGACGCCAGCGGCCAGGCCATCGTTGAAGCTCCGCAAATCGAGGCAAAACCCTGTTGGTTCCCAATCCCATCAACGGCTGAACGCCGATTGTCGCTCAATCCAGTCTCATTGTCAAACCGGCGGGCCATCCCGGCCATAGCTCCTTCAGGGTATAACTGATTACCTCGCTGGAAAATCGCCGCGACGGGTGGGTTGACCGCGCCCGCTGCACCCACGTATACTAGAAAGGCAATAAGGCTCCGCGCCCCCGCCGGGCGATGGGCTCCTGGCGGCGTGGTGCGGAAGTGGCTTATTGCTCACCAGGGAAATGAAGGGGCGTTCCTATGGCCGATGGGTCCAATTCGAGGAAAACCCTGCCGCTGCTGGCGCGCGTCACGTGCCCGCATTGCTGGAACGTGTTTCCACCCGAAAACGTGCTGTGGATCGCGGAACATCCCGACCTGCTCGGCAGTCCGCGCCTGGGCAGGGATCATACGCAACGGTTCCTCCCCACGCGGTTCACCATCGAAGGCGCGGCCGTCGATGCGCGCGGCTTCCCCTGTTACCACCTCGCGTGTCCGAAGTGCCACCTGGAGGTGCCGCGCGCCGCCGTGGAGATGCAGCCCGAGTTCATTTCCATCCTGGGCGGGCCCGCGTGCGGCAAGTCGTACCTGCTGGCTTCCATGGTCCACTGCGCCCGCCACGTCTTGCCGAAAGCGTTGCATCTGACGTTCGACGAGCCCGATCCCGCACTCAACGAACGACTGAACGACTACGTCTCGCTCCAGTTCCTCAACCCGGACCGCGACCGGCTGGTGGCGATCGACAAGACCGACACCGAAGGCGACCTGTACGACACGGTCCAGTACGGCGACGAGGCGGTCACGTACCCTCGGCCGTTCATGTTCACGGTGCGCCCGACGGCGGACCACTTCAGCTCGAATTCCACCGGTCGCGTGTTATGCGTGTACGACAACGCCGGCGAGAGTTTCCTGCCCAGGGGAGACCTCTCGGCGAGTCCGGTTACGCGGCACTTGGCCAAGTCGTGCGCCTTGCTGTTCTGCTTCGATCCGACGCAGGATACCCGGTTTCGGCGCGCCTGCCGGGGCAGAACGGAAGACCCCCAAATGGCCGAGCGCGACGGCTTGCTGCACCGAGAGAACCCGACGCCGCAAGCGGCGATCCTCTCCGAAGCGGCCCAGCGAGTGCGGCGTTATGCGGGCTTGTTGCAGGCCGACCGGCATCATCGGCCGCTGTTCGTCGTGGTAACCAAGTTTGACAGTTGGGCCCGGCTGTTGAAGCGACCGGAACTGCCGAAACCCTTGGTGCACGGCGACTACCCCCTGGGAACCGCGTTCGATCCCCGCGTGGTCGATCGCGTGTCGAAGACCGTGCGCGAACTGCTGTGGAGGCTCTGCCCGGAGGTAGTTTCTGCGGCGGAGGGGTTTGCCACGCACGTTCGTTATATTCCCGTCAGCGCGACGGGTTGCGCTCCGGAAATCGACCCGCAAACCGGGGCGCCGGGCTTCCGGCCGCGGTCGGTCCGGCCGATTTGGGCCGAAGTTCCCTTGATCTGCGCAATGGCCGGATGGATGACCGGCCTGGTGCCGCAAGTGGGACGTAGTCAACGTGAAGCCAATCCCGGGGAAAGGAAGGCAGCCTCGTGAGCCAGGAACTGATTTTCACCTCGGCGCCGCGGGGGTTGAGGCCGGGCAGCAGCGGCATCGGCTCGGTGGTGGTTACCGCCGGCATGAACCCCAAAATGATGAAGTGCCTGGAATCGCTCAGCGAGTACCGCCGCACGTACGATCTGCACGATCCCAACGCGCACCTGAACCCGGTGGTCTTCTCGCACCTGCTGGTCATGGTGGCCGGTCGCCCGTACCACGTGCTCTCCCGCGTCGCCGACGCCGGGCTCGACTACTCGGGGCGGAACAATCGGCTGGCGCACCACGTGGTTTTGGACGTGGTGGAGCGGGTTCCCGGCGGCCCCGCCTGGCTGCTGCGCCGGCCCGGCTTCCTGGAAACCACCTTCGACGGCCAGCCGCGCGTCCTGCCCGCCGGGCGCAACCCCCCCAAGGGCGATGAGACACCGGGCGTATGCCGGCACTGGGGCCGGCTGACGGGCGATGCCGGCTGGGGCGGCGCCGTGGCCGAGGCGGCCGCCCAGGGCCGCAAGGCCTACCTCGTCTTCCGCCCCGGCATGGAACTGCTCCCGCTGCTGGCCGAGTCGCTCGCCCTGCTGCCGCCGGAAAAGCGCTGGGGAATTACCTTCAGCACGTACCTGACCGGCCTGCCTCCGGGCGTCGACTGCCAGTTGGCCGGCATTGTGCAAGGCAGCCCCGAGCACACGCGGCTGCGCCGCGCCGGCGATGCGATGGTGATCGACTTGTGCGCCGCGGTGGGCCGGGCACCCGAAAGCGCCTTCGCGCAGGCCGCCCGGTCGGGCAACGTAGCGCTGTTGAGCGGTCCTGCTCCGCAGGCCGGCGCCGAATATCCGCTGGCGCGGGAAGCCCCGGCCGCCGGCGCCACGGTGCCGCCGCGCGATGCGCAGGCACACGGGCAGCCGCACGCGGGCAGTCCGCCGCCGCTTGCGCCGGGGGCGTTCCCGACCGTCCGTGCGCCCGAAACGGTTCGCGCGCGCCGCTCGTTTCGCCGCAAAGCGGCGCCGAAGTGGCCGTATGCCCTGCTGGCAAGCGTGGCGATCATCATCTTCGGCGGCGGCGCCGCCCTCTGGTGGGCCGCCAGCGGGAAAACCGAGACGACAAAGCAAAGACCACTCGTGGCCGAACGAGAGCCACAGCCCGATGAACAGGTTGAAGAGCGCGTCCCCACCGAGCCCGACGCTGAGGCCGAGGCCCTCCCCGCTGAGTCTGAAGCCGAACAGATCGAGGTCGGCGAACCGTCCGACGATCCACCGGAAGACACGGGTGAAGCGGATGACGAGCAATTCGCCGACCCCGAGGAACCTAGCGGGCCAGGGGAACAGGCCGACGAGGAGGAATCGGCCGAGGAGGACATAACGGAAGAGTCTCAGGTCGAAGAGCCCATCGAAGTCCCTCCCGATTCGGACGACACAGCGGGCGAATCGGACCAACCGGCTGGCGCCCAGCAGGATGGCGATCAGAACGGTGAGGCGCCCGAACCGCGACCTACGGTGTCTTTTGCCATAGACATCGTTCCCGGAAAGGCAGAGGCTGACGAAGAAGGTTGGTACGCAATTCCTCGTCCCGGACTGGTCCAGGAATGCGATGACATCGAACTCGAACTGGCCGGGCGGGATAAGGTCTTCTCCGATGAGCCGATTTTGAACCCGGTCACCACGAATCGTTTGTCTGTGGGCGGACAGAAGAAAGGCGCTACACGATGGGTGCTTGAAACCAGACAGCTCGACTTGGCGGAGTTCGAGTTGCACCAACGCGGCTTGCGGTTCAGATGGAACGCAGAACCCAGCGACCTTTTCAACCCTCGGAAATTGCGCAACTGCCTCCTCGTTGTTACCGGCCATGGCACTGAGCAGCGGGTGGCTACCATCGCGTTGCGCAAGCCTCTTACCATCGAGCAATTGTCCATGGACGGGTTTCTCGAGCGACAAGCCCGTACCGTCCATGTACCGATTGCCGACCTGCCAACCACTTTAGATGAACTTCGCTGGGAATTTGCGCCGGGAACCGTGGGAGGCCAAGACGGCGAGCCTGAGGTTACGTTCCCTGAGCCGAGCGAGTTCCACTCTACC
>PWXP01000495.1 GCA_003561895.1 Planctomycetaceae bacterium
ATTCGTGTTTTCGTAAGCGTTCACGGGTCGGAAATCCTCCCGGGGCTAGCGCCGCGGCAGGAAATTAGCCGGAACGCGCTAGCGTCCGGTTGTTGTTTCAAGCTGTTTCAAGTTGTTTCAAGCGAACCGGGGCTAGCGCCCTGCGGCTGATTTCCGACCCGTGAACGCAACGCGCTAGCGCCTCGGTAGCCGGTGGGCAGTAGTTCCAACCGGTAGAACTGCGCGAACTGCCGGAACCGCCGGGCATAGTCGCCGCAGAACAACACGTTGTGATGCCCGACGGCCATCATGGCGTCGGCGCGGTCGGTCAGTTCGACCTCGACGTTCGTGGTGCACCCGCCGACCGGCGGCATGGGGTGCGAGGCGAACACCTTGGCGGCGTACACGTCCATCCGGGCGGGATTGCCCGGATACGCGCGCACCAGCGTGGCCGGGTCGCCCTCCTTCCAGAAGACCTGGATGGCGCAACTACCTTCGTTCGTGTGGGCGAAGCGTCGCAGCAGGTAGGGCAGGTCGTCGCCTTCGGGGCCGTAGATTTTCGTCGGGCAGGTGCAGTGCGAGGCGTAGTATTGGTTCCGCTCGGTCTCGACGGCCATGTTGTGCATGAAGCCGGGCCGCCCGATCAGGAACCGGCCCACGAGCATCGTGCACAGCGCCGGCACGTCCATCTCGCAGGCGGCCGGAATCAACTCGCTATTGTGCGTGGCGAAGCTCATGCACGGTTTCAGCCACCCGCGGCGGAGGCAGTTCATCGTCATCCCGTCGGCCCGCTCCTCGGCCAGGATCTTCCTGAGCGCGAAATGCGCCCGGGCCGCATTCTCCAGCGACTCCTCGGTAATGCCCCGCTGCTCGGTCGCGCCGGCAGTGAATTGGTCGATTAGTTCGCGGGCGGCGTCGTCGATGGGCACGGCGGCGAACTCTTTTGCGTACCGGTCGAAGGGGACCATGCGCAGCTTGATGCCGAAGAACGGCAGCGTGGCCTCGCTCGGCGGGCGGTTGTCGAAACCCAGCACCGTGCATTGGTTGAGCAGCTTGCGGACGTTGATCATCCGCAGGCCGAACTCGACGTCGGCCAACTCCTCCGGCGCGCGGAGGGTGTACAGGCCCGGCCGGCGGTAGGCGTCGGGGGCGATTTCCGGATCGGCCGGCAGCAGGACGACGGGCACCATGGGCCCCCGCAGCTTTTCGGCGGCGGCGAGCAGTACGTCGGCTCGGGGCAGGCCGGCCTTGTCCAATGCCACGAGCACGAGTCCGTCGGGCCTGTCCGCTTCGAGCTGCGCGGCCAGCGCTTCGGCCTGGTCGGCCTCGGCGACGGGTTTCGGGTCGAGGTTGAGTTTCAGGCCCAGCTTCTCGGCGCTCTGGCGCAACGCTGCAACGCAGGCGTCGGCGTCGGCGTCGGCCGGGCCGACCAGCACGCCGCGTACCGTGGCGTTCTGCTTGGCGGCGGGCGGTGGCGCGGCCCCTGCGGCGCCCGGCGCCGCCGCGGTGAACGCGAGGCCTCCCAGGGTTGCGCTCATTGCGGCCAGAAAGTCGCGCCGGTCGCAGCCGCAATCGCAGCCGCAATCGCAGCCGCAACCGAACGCATGGTCGTGCTTGTCCATGGCGGGTTTCTTTCAGGGTTGAAAATGGAGAGGGTTGCGTGCAGGACGGCCTCGATATTTTAGCGGCATGTCAGTTCCAAATCAACTACCCCGCCTCGAACATACCCCGCCTCGAACTGCAAGGGAGTGTGCTCGGCATTCGAGTACTCCGGCGGCGAGGTGCTGGCATGGTCGCCGTTGCTGTGGTACGCGGCAATAAAAGTCCGATGAGGATGCCGATGATCGCGATGACCACAAGCAACTCCACCAGGGTGCGGAGTACCCTGTACGGCGCCCCTGAACTGTGTACGCTTTCGACAGTCGCTTGCCGGGCGAGGACGTCAGCGAAGGGCCCAACCCGGCCGCTACCGCGTCCGACCTCCCCGGAGGGGAGGTGAAGAAGCCGGCAATCGCGGTACGGACTTGTGTACAACAACGAGGGGCAACGCACTGGGAACCGGTCGGGCACAACTTAACCCGGCGGACTTGGACCCTTGCGGAAACCGATGCGGCTCGGCTATAATCGGACGATTGGAAATAATGCGGGATCGATTCGGGTTCCGTTATACGCATTCTGGAGGGTTTTCTGTGGCGCAAGGTAAGTATTTATTCAGCAGTGAGGCCGTCAGTGGAGGGCATCCCGATAAACTGGCCGATCAGATTTCCGACGGGGTGCTCGACGCATTGTTCGCCGAGGACCCGTGCAGTCGCGTGGCCTGCGAAACGATGGTCACTACGGGGGTAGCCATTGTGGCCGGCGAAATTACCACCGAGGCCGTCATCAACTATCCCGACGTCGTCCGGCGGGTGATCCGCGAGGCGGGGTACACGAGCGACGCCTTCGGCATCAACGCCGACACGTGCGCCGTGATGCTTTCGATCGATCGGCAGAGCCCCGACATCGCCATGGGCGTAAACGAAGACGCATCGAAGGGCAAGGAGGTCGGCGCCGGCGACCAGGGGTTGATGTTCGGATTCGCCTGCAACGACACGCCGGAGCTGATGCCTTTGCCGATCGCGCTGGCCCACCGCATTACCAACCGGCTGACCGATACCCGGCGGCGGGGGGAAGTGGGCTGGCTGCGGCCCGACAGCAAGAGCCAGGTTACCGTCGAGTACGACGGGGGCACGCCGTTGCGGATCGACACGGTGGTGGTTTCCACGCAGCACGGGCCCGACGTGGAGCAGGCCGCGATTCGCGAGTTCGTCCTCGACCGCATCGTGAAGCCGGAACTGCCCCCCCACCTGTGCAACGGCGAGATCAGGTATCACGTCAATCCGACCGGCCGGTTCGAAGTGGGGGGGCCGCACGGCGACTGCGGCTTGACCGGCAGGAAGATCATCGTCGACACGTACGGCGGCTGGGCCCGGCACGGCGGCGGCGCGTTCAGCGGGAAGGACCCCACCAAGGTCGACCGTTCGGCGGCGTACATGGCCCGCCACGTGGCCAAGAACATCGTGGCGGCCGGGCTGGCCGACGCCTGCGAGGGGCAGTTTGCCTATGCCATCGGCGTTACCGACCCGGTCAGTGTGCTGGTCGACACGCAGGGCACCGGTCGCGTGAGCGAACTGCGGCTGTGCGAGTTGGTGCGCGAGTTGTTCCCGCTGGGCCCGGGGCAGATCATCGAGTACCTGGACCTCCGCCGGCCCATTTACCGCAAGACGGCCGCGGGCGGGCACTTCGGCCGCAACGACCCCGATTTCACCTGGGAGAGCACGCGTCGAGCGGGCGAGCTGGCCGACGCCGCCGGTCTTGCCGTCGGCAGCGTCGCCGCTTCGTAGTAAGCCCAAAGCCATGGCACACCCGTCCGGTCTATCGCGTGCCGGCGCTGCATTGGCGGCGGCCGGGTTCGGCTCGCGGCCGCAGGCGCTGGCGCCCGCGGCCCAAATGGCGCTGCTGGCGGCGCTGCTCGGCGCGGCCGGCGTTCTCGCGATGCGCCGCCTGGCGGGCGCGCTGGTGGCGCCGCTTCCGCCGGGCGCGCTGCTCGGCGCCGGCGCGGCCCTGACCGCGCTGGCCGGGGCGGCGCGCGGCCCGGTCCGGAGAGAAGTGCCGGGGCAGGGGAGGGCAGGGGGGCGGGGCCGGTTGGCGGACCTGCTGCCTTCGCTGGCGGTGCTGGCCGCAGCGCTGGCGTTGAGTGTGCCCGGCAGCGGACGGCTCGGCCTGACCGGGCTTTGGAGTTTGATTCTTGCGGGCGAAGCGCTTGCGTGGAACCGGGCGCGGCTACCGGCCTTGCGGTGGCGGCCGGCCCGGCCCCGTGGCGCCGGCGGGTCGGGTCGGGTCGACCCGCCTCAAAGCCCGGCGCCGCACGTTGCCCGCTCTGCGGCGGCCGCGGCCGGCGCCCCGGCCGACGACGTGGTCCAGCAGTTCACGCGCCGCCACCTGGCCGGCGGCGCGGAAGAGCTGTCCGGCTGGCTGCGGGTGGCGTTCGTCGCCGGGCAGCGCACCGAGAACGTTCACGTGGCCTTCTGCCCGCCGTTCGCCGCGCCGCCGCAGTTGTCGGCGGAGCAACTGGCCGGGCCGGCTGCGCGCGTGAAGACGGCCCAACTGCTACCCTACGGGGCCCGGCTCGACTTGAAGCTCTCCGACCCGGCGAAGGAACCCACCACCGTCCTGCTGGAGTTCCGCGCGCGCACGGCCGGCGGTTCAGCGTAAGGGCGTGTCGGGCGGGCAGGAGTCTTTTCCCCCCATCGGGCCGGGAATCGGCGGGGTATCGTCGAGTGCCACCGCTGGTATTTGGGCTTGCCCAAGGCGTATAATTTGGGTAGGAATACCTGGGCGATGGTAACTTATCTGGTGTCATCCGGGCGGTGGGTCGGATGGTGGAAAGTTACCGTGGGTCACCTTTCGGACAACCCTGCCAATGACTTTAGCTTGTATGCCCAGCAGGAGGGGATTCGATGTTTTTGTACTTGCTTTTTATCGCCCCGGCGATCATCCTGGGCCTTTGGGCCCAGATGCGCGTGAAGGCCACCTATGCCCAGGCGCAGCGCCTGGCCGCGCCGTTGAGCGGGGCCGCCGCCGCGCGGCACATCCTCGATTCGGCCGGACTGTCCGGCGTGGCCATCGAGCAGGTTCCGGGGCGCCTCAGCGACCATTACGACCCGCAGCACAAGGTGCTGCGCCTCAGCCCGGAGGTGTACGGCAGCCGATCTCTGGCCGCGGTGGGCATCGCTGCGCACGAGGCGGGCCACGCGCTGCAGGACTCGCGGCAGTACGTTCCCCTGGTCGTGCGGAACGCGGCCGTGCCGGCGGCCAGCTTCGGCAGCGGCGCCGGCGTCTTGTTGGTGCTGCTGGGCATGATGTTTTCCGAGGTGTTGATGCTGGTGGGCATCGTCCTGTTCGGCTGCGTGGTGTTCTTCCAGCTTGTGAACCTGCCGGTCGAGTTCAACGCCTCGACCCGGGCGAAGCAACAGTTGGTCGCCCTGGGCGTGGTGAACTCGCAGGAGTTGGTCTATG
>PWXP01000263.1 GCA_003561895.1 Planctomycetaceae bacterium
TATACTCGCCGCGTGCCGTTTTTGCGCTTTTGTAGGATGGACATTCTTGTCCGTCTTCGCTATGACGGGCTCGAAAGCCCATCCTACGGAAATGCGCAGTTTTAGCCCGCGGCGAGTATATCTCGCCGCGACGCTGCGCGCATCCGGTCGCCCCCTTGCCGCCCGCAGCGGCTCCCGCAATACTAGTGGCATGGTCGACTCCGTACAAGTGATCGAACGGCTCGAGACAAACATTCGACGCGTCGTGCTTGGGAAGGAGGGCGCAATACGACGGGTGGTTATTGCCCTCCTGGCGGGGGAACACGTGCTGCTGGAAGACGTACCCGGCGTGGGAAAGACCCTCCTGGGCAAAGCGCTGGCCCGCAGCCTCGGCGGCCAGTTCCGCCGCATCCAGTTCACCCCCGACTTGTTGCCCAGCGACATTACCGGCAGCAGCCTTTACGACAGTGCCTTGCAGGAATTCCAATTCCGCCCCGGGCCGGTGTTTGCCAACGTGCTATTGGCCGACGAGATCAACCGGGCGACGCCCCGCACCCAGAGCGCCCTGTTGGAGGCGATGAACGAGCGGCAGGTATCGGTCGATGGCGTTACCCATCGGCTGCCGCAGCCGTTCATCGTCATTGCCACCCAGAACCCAATCGAGTTCGAGGGCACGTACCCCCTGCCGGAAAGCCAGCTCGACCGCTTCCTTCTGCGTACCCCCTTGGGCTACCCCGCCCGCGAGGCCGAACTCGACGTGCTGACCAGCCACCGCGATGGCGAACCGGTCGACCGGCTCGAATCCGTGCTGGATTGTCGGCAGATCGTGGAGCTTCAGCAACAGGTTCGGGCCGTGGAGGTGGACCAGGCCATCCGCGGTTACCTGCTCGACCTGATCGAGGCCACCCGACGGTGCGAGGAGTTCCATGTGGGCGCCAGCCCCCGCGCGGCCCTCGCGCTGTACCGGGCCGCGCAAGCGCTGGCCCTGACCGAAGGGCGCCAGTACACGGTGCCCGACGATGTCAAGCAATTGGCCGTGCGGGTGCTCGCCCACCGCGTCATTCCCAAGGGCTATCTCCACGGCGACCGGCGCGAGGCGGTCGAAGCCCTCGTCGAGCGTCTGATCGACGACGTAGCTGCGCCCGTCTAGCCACCGGGCCGAGCCCGACCGACCTTTCGTCGGCTGCCCTGGTTGTAGCTGCCCTGGTTGTAACTGTTCACGGGCCGGCCGGGGACGGGTTTATTTTTCGGCCAACCAACGCTGTTTTTAGAGAAGGTCCCCCTTGCCCCACCGCCGAATTTCCCCTAGCATGAACTGGTTCTTCCGTTTCTAGGTGCAGACTGCTTTTCCTGGGGACGGCACAACGGCGTGTGCCTGCTACATTGGAGCGGCCTGCACCTAGAGGCGGAAGAGCCGATGAACTTTGGTGCCCTACCCGGTGGTGTAATTGGCAACACAAGGGATTTTGGTTCCCTCGTTCCAGGTTCAAGTCCTGGCCGGGTAGCTGCTGAGCCTGCAAGGGGGGCGGTCAAGCGTCGAGCGGCCACCTCGCCCCACACGCAGAGGGGGCCCGCGATCATTGCTGGCTGCTATGGCCACGGGTGGCGGCTGTTGACACCCCGCCGCTCGGCTGGTATCTTACGGAATTCGTCGCCTGAACGGTCCAGGCGGCGAAAAACTATGTTTTTCCCAAGTGACCGAAGCCAACGCCGGACGCCCCTAGCCAGAATGGGGGCTTAGCCGGTGTGCCATAGGGGAGGATCTATCCATTGGCCACAGTTTTAGTAAAGGAATTGATTGAGGCGGGGGTTCATTTTGGGCACCGGGCAAGCCGGTGGAATCCCAAAATGCGCCCCTACATTTACGCCCGACGGAACCTGATCCACATTATCGATGTCCGGGAGACGATCCGCGGGATGTTGCGGGCGAGGAAGTACCTACAGGGAGTGGCAAGCCATAACAGCCTGGCGCTATTCGTGGGCACCAAGCGGCAGGCGGCCGACTCGATCGAGCGGCACGCCACACGTTGCGGCATGCCCTATGTCAGCGACCGGTGGCTGGGCGGAACGCTTACGAACTTCCGCACCATCCGCAGCCGGCTTGCCCGGCTGGAAGAGCTGGAAGCGCTGCGCGAGAGCGAGGAATTCGCGAATTACTCAAAGAAAATGCAATCGGCGCTGAACCGCGAGTACCGCAAGATGTACCGGAACCTCAACGGCATGCGGGTGATGAACCGCCTGCCGGAATGCATGGTCGTCGTCGATCCCCGCAAAGAGAAGAACGCCATCCGCGAGGCCTGGAAGCTGGGCGTCGTTACCGTCGCCCTGATCGATACCGACAGCGATCCGGACTTGGTTGACCTTCCGATTCCGGGCAACGATGACAGCATTCGATCGATCGACCGGATTATCGGGCTGCTGGCCGACGCGGTGGCGGCGGGGCGGATAGCGGCCGGGGCGGAGCAGGGGAGGGAAGACGCCGAGGTCGAGGTCGAGGTCCCGGCAGTAGCCGGCTGATTTCGGCCGGCGCGACCGGCATGGACAATATTTCGATTTCGTACCCCACGGAGGAGATACGCATGGCAGAGATTACCGCGGCCGCCGTCAAGTCGCTTCGCGAGAAGACGGGGCTGCCCATGATGGAGTGCAAGAAGGCCCTGTCCGAGGTGGGCGGGGACGAGGAGAAGGCCATCGAATTGCTGCGCAAGGCCGGGCAAAAGACGGCCGAGAAGCAGGCGGGCCGCAAGACGGCCGCCGGCCGCATCGCCGTGTATGCCGACATGGCCGCCGGCGTGGGGGCCATCGTCGAGCTGAAGTGCGAGACCGCGCCGGTGGCCGCCAATGACGAGTTCATCGCACTGGCCAATGACCTGGTCCGCCAGCTTGCCACTGGCCCCGGGGCGGCGACGCCCGAGGAACTGCTCGCCCAGCCCTCGCCCGGCAAGCCCGAAATGACCCTTCAGGAACAACGCGACGAGCTGTATAACCGCATTCGTGAGAACTTCCAGTTTGAGCGGTTCGCCCGCATCGATGGCCCGTGCGGCGGCTACGCGCACCACAACGGGGCCGTGGGGGTCCTTCTGGAGGTCGATGGGGGTACGTCGGAATTGGCCAAGGACGTGTGCATGCACATCGCGGCCATGCGGCCGACGGTCATCTCGAAAGACGACCTCGACCCCAACGAGGTGGCCAAGGAGCGCGAAATCCTGGCCGAGGCCGCCCGCGGAGAGGGCAAGCCCGAAAACATCATCACCAAAATGGTCGAGGGCCGGCTGCGGAACTACTACGCCATCTACTGCCTGGAGGACCAGGTGTTCGTCAAGGCCGAGGACGGCAAGACGACGGTCGGGCAGGTGGCGAAGCAGGCCGGTATGAAACTGAAGCGGTTCGTGCATTGGGAACTGGCCAAGGAGTGAGCCCATGGCGGAAGATGACCCATTGCCGGCAGACCCCGGCTACCGGCGCGTCGTCCTGAAGATTTCCGGCGAGGGGTTCGTCCATGCCGGCGAGCGGGGCATCTCGACCGATGCCGTGCTGCACCTCGCCCGGCAGACCGCCGCCGCCCGCATCCACGGGGTCGAGATGGCGGTGGTCATCGGCGGGGGGAACATCCTGCGCGGGGCCCAGTTCACCTCCGGCACCTCGGCGGTGCACGAGGCGACGGCCCACTACATGGGCATGCTGGCCACGGTCATCAACGGCCTGGCGCTGCAGGACTCGCTCGAATCGCTCGGCTGCGATACGCGGCTGATGACGGCCATGCGCATCGACGGGGGGGCCGAGCCGTACCTGCGCCGCCGCGCCCGCCGCCATTTGGAAAAGGGGCGGATCATCATCCTGGCGGCCGGCACGGGCAGCCCGTTCGTCACCACCGATACGGCCGCCGCCCAGCGCGCGCTGGAACTCGAGGCCGACATCCTCCTGAAGGCCACCCGCGTGGACGGCGTCTACAGCGACGACCCCGAAAAGAACCCCCACGCCGTGCTGTACAGCGAACTGAGCTACGACGACGTGCGGCGCCAGAACCTGCGGGTGATGGACCCGGAAGCGATTACCAAGTGCATGGAATACGACATGCCGATCCTCGTGTTCAACTTCCGCAAGGCGGGGAACATCGAGGCGGCCGTGCTGGGCCGGCGCGTGGGCACGTTCGTTCACGGAGTCGCGACCCTGAAAAGTGGAGCAGCAAGCCATGACTAGCGACGAAATCCTGCTCGACGTCGAAGAGCGCATGGAGAAGGCCGTCGGAGTGCTGCGGAGTTCCCTGGCGGGCATTCGCACCGGCCGGGCCAGCCCGGGCCTGGTCGACTCGCTCCGGGTCGAGGTGTACGGCTCGGCCACACCCATCAAGCAGATTGCCGCCGTCGGCGCCCCGGAGCCGAACCAGATTGTCATTCGCCCTTACGATCCGGGCACGCTAAAGGACATCGAAAAGGCCGTCCAGGCAAGCGACCTGGGGTTCAATCCGCAGAACGACGGCCGGGTGATCCGCCTGAACGTGCCGCCGCTTTCCGGCGAGGTGCGCCGCAAGATGGTCGGCCGGGTTCGCGAGTTGCTGGAGGAAACCAAGGTGGCCCTGCGCAACGTCCGCCGCGACGGCAACAAGATGGCCGAAACCGCGCAGAAGGACAAGGACCTTTCCGAAGACGAACGCGACGACCTGAAGAGCGAAATCCAGGACCTCATCAAGAAGTACGAAGCCGAGGCCGGCGAACTAGCCGCCGCCCGGGAAAAGGAAGTGCTGGAGGAGTAGCGCCGGGCACAAGCCGGTTTTTCCCATTATGGCGCTCTCGCATCGGGCCTTTCGGCGGCACGGTTTTATCAGGAGACCCCATGGTTACCGGAGATAATATTCGCACGATTGAAGGACGGCTAGTGATGGCCGACTTCGGGGAGCACGAATCGCGCTGCCGAGTGCACCCGCTGGCCGGGGAGCCGGTGCTGTGCCTCTTCGATGAGGCGCAGAAGGACGAGGTGCGGGTGGACATCCTTCATTATGTCCGCATCGTGGGAGAGGCGAAGCAAGACCCCAGGACGGGCAAGATCGCCA
>PWXP01000635.1 GCA_003561895.1 Planctomycetaceae bacterium
AGGAGCAACTGCTCCAGGCGACCGGGTGTTCGGCCATGACCGCCTGGCGATTGCTGCAACGGCACGGCTATTACACCAGCTACAACTGCAATGCGCGGTACTACACGCTTGCCGGCATCCCGCAATTCGACGAGCGCGGTCTGTGGGCCTACCAGGGCATCCGCTTCAGTAAGTGGGGCCCACTGACCGAAACCATGATCGCCCTGGTCGAGAACAGCGAATCCGGCATGACCCCGGAGCAGTTGCAGCAACAATTGCACGTGAAGAATGTGCGGCCTGCCCTCTCCCGGCTCATCGAACGGAATTGCCTTACTCGCCGAAAGTTCGGCGGCCAGTTCGTCTATTTCTCCTTGGCCGAGATCTCTCGGGAGCGCCAACAGAAGCGACGCGCCGAGCAAGGGGTGGAGCCGCCTCCACCCTTCCCGCCGCCGCAGCAGATCATTGCCTTGCTGGTCGAGATGATCCAGCGGCCGAAGAGTTCTCTGCGACAGTGGGCGCTTCGCCTGCGTCGGCACGAAGTCCATCTCTCGACCCGCGAAATCCAGGCGGTCCTCGACCACTATCAACTCGACGTAAAAAAGGGCTCTTGATTTCTTGATCCTCCCGGGCCCGGCTGATTCGCCAACACGGCGGCCCCTTGCCGGCGGGCGGTTGTCTGCCAGAAGGCTATCGTTTGGAGTTGGCCAGTGACCGGGAAGCGTGCGTTGACTGTGGCGGCCCATTGCGACGCCGGCGCACCTCGATGCACCAGCCGGTCGGGTTGATGCTGGGGCGGCCTCGGGTCCGGTGCGTTCAGGAGGAAGGCTTTCCTCATCGAGGGTTTTCGACCCTGGAGACGATCGCCCGTCATTTGGCGCCGCTACGGGAAGACCCGGAATTGACGGGACACGTACTCCCCTCCAATGGACGTCACAAGCCTTTGGTGGTCGATCGAACGAACAATCTGTTGGAGCAGTTTTTCGGTATCACCAAGAAGGGGCTCCGCCGCAAAGTGGGAACCAAAAGCGTGAAGCGATTCGTGCAGGCAATGCGTCCGGAAGTGCTGCTGGTGGCCAACTTGAACGATCCCCTCTACCTCGATTTCGTATGCGGAGGCAACTTGGCAAGACTGCCGGCGTGTTTCTCTGAACACTGGCCCCTTGCGAGGACGATTCGTCAGGAGCGTCAACAACCGAAGAGAGACCACCCCCTGCCAACGAGCAAGAAGGCGATTCGCCACCCAAATATATTCGACAACCTGAAAGAATTGGTCGGAACCATGATCCGCTTGACCGCCGAGCAACCTGCCGCTTAGCGGCCCCAATACAGTGGATTATCACCGGGATTTTGGTGTAATAGAGGCAAGCCCGGCGGGGAAGTAAGGGATGGGCGCGGGGGGGCTGGGTAGCGGGCCAGTCATGGGGCCGGCCGGGGCAAGCCCGGCGAGGAAGTTACCCTCCGAGCACCGTGCGCAGGAATCGGCCCGTGTGGTTGTCGTCCATCGCGGCCACTTGCTCGGGGGTGCCGGCGGCGACGAGGTGGCCGCCGCACTCGCCCCCCTCGGGGCCGAGGTCGATGATCCAGTCGGCCGTCTTGATCACGTCGAGGTGGTGCTCAATCACCACCACCGTGTTGCCGAGATCGACCAGACGATGGAGCACGGCCAGCAGCCGCTTGATGTCGTCGAAGTGCAGACCGGTGGTGGGCTCGTCGAGCAGGTAGAAGGTCTTGCCCGTGCCCACCCGGCTCAGTTCCGTGGCCAGCTTGATGCGCTGCGCCTCGCCCCCGGAGAGGGTGGTGGAGGGCTGGCCGAGGGTCAGGTAGCCGAGCCCGACTTGCCGGAGGCTGTCGAACAGGCGGGCGATGGTGGGAAAGTTTTCGAAGAAATCGGCCGCCTCGTCGATGCACATTTCGAGCACGTCGGCGATGTTCTTGTGCTTGTAGCGGACGGCCAGCGTTTGCCGGTTGAAGCGCGAGCCCCGGCACACGGGGCACACGACGTACAGGTCGGGGAGGAAATTCATCTCGATCCGCTTCAGGCCCTGCCCCTGGCACTCCTCGCATCGCCCGCCCTTGACGTTGAAGCTGAACCGCCCGGCCTTGTAGCCGCGTTGCCGGGCGTCACGGGTGCCGGCGAACACCTTGCGGATTTCGTCGAACACGCCGGTGTACGTACCCGGGTTGCTGCGCGGCGTGCGTCCGATGGGCGTCTGGTCGACCTCGACCATCTTGTCGATCTGCTGCACGCCGCGCAGGCCGCGGTGGGGGCCGGGTTTGGGCGCCGGGCCGCCCAGCCGGCGCACCAGGGCGGGGGCAAGCGTCTCGTTCAGCAGGGAACTTTTGCCCGACCCGCTCACCCCGGTTACGCACACGAAGGCGGAAAGGGGGAAGTGGACGGTGACGTTCTTCAGGTTGTTCGTCGCGGCGCCTTCGAGGGTTACGGCGCGGCTCTTGGCCGTGCGGCGGCGGCGCGGCGGGGTGGGAATGCACTCCAAGCCGGCCAGGTAGCGGCCGGTGAGCGAGCCGTTCCGGGCGATGGCGGCCGGGTCGCCCTCGGCCACGACGGCGCCGCCGTGCCGCCCCGCGCCGGGGCCGAGGTCGATGAGCCAATCGGCGCGGCGCATCACGGCTTCGTCGTGCTCGACCACCACAACGGTGTTGCCGGCCGCCTGGAGGCCGCGCAGCGCGTCGATCAGGCGGTGGTTGTCGCGGGGATGCAGCCCGATGGACGGCTCGTCGAGCACGTAGCACACGCCGACCAGGCCGGACCCCAGCCCGCCGGCCAGCCGCACCCGCTGCATCTCGCCGCCGCTGAGGCTTGCGGCGGGCCGGTCGAGCGTGAGGTACTCGACGCCCACGTGCTCGAGGAATTCGAGCCGTGCGGCGATCTGCCGGAGCAGCGGTTGGGCGATGGGCTGATCCTCTTCATGAAAGGCCAGGTCGTGGAAGAATCGGCGGGCGGCGGCCGCGGTCAGGGCAGTCGCCTCGTGGATGGCCTTCCCGCCCACGCGCACCGCCCGCGCCTCAGCCCGCAAACGCGCCCCGCCGCATTCCGGGCACACAAACCGGCCGCGGTAGGCCTCCAGCCGCTGCTGCCGTGCCGGGCTGAGGGTGGTGGCGTACTCCTTTTCGAGCAGTTGCAGGGCGCCGGGAAATCGCTCCCCGTCGCCGTGGAGCAATTGCCCGCGCTGCCGCGGCGTGAGCTTCTCGACGGGCGCATCCCACGGCAGGCCGGCCGCGGCCAGGAAGTCTCGCAGCGCCGCGTGATACTTTCGCTGCCCGGCGGCCGTCGCCCCTTTCCACGGTGCAATCGCCCCGCCGGCCAACGAAAGCGCGGGCTCGGGCAGCACCAGCTCGGGGTCGAACCCCACGAGCGCGCCGAGCCCCTCGCACCGCGGGCAGGCGCCGTACGGGCTGTTGAAGCTGAAGGTGCGCGGCTCCAGTTCGTGGAAGCCGATGCGGCAGTCGGGGCATGCGTAGCGGGTGCTGAACAATTCGTCGTCCCACTGGTTGCGGGCGCCCGGCCGCCGCTCGTAAGTTGCCATCACCAGCCCGTTGCCGTGGCGGACGGCAAGCCGGATCGACTCGGCCAGGCGCTTCCGCACGCCTGGGCGGACGACGATGCGGTCGACCACGGCCTCGATGTGGTGCGCGCGCTGGGGCACCAGTTCGGGCGGTTCCTGGACGTCGACCACCGTGCCGTCGACCCGCGCCCGCACGAACCCGGCCTTGCCGATCGCCTCCAGCACGTCTTTGTGGCGGCCTTTTCGCCCGCGGACCATGGGGGCGAGGATCATCAGGCGGGTTCCCTCGGGCAGGGCGAGCAGGTCGTCGAGGATTTGTTCGGGCGTCTGGTGGCGGACCGGCCGGCCGCACTGGTGGCATACCGCCTCGCCCAGCCGGGCGTACAGGAGGCGGAGGTAATCGTAGATTTCGGTGACGGTGGCCACCGTGCTGCGCGGGTTGTGCCGCCCCCCCCGCTGGTCGATTGAAATGGTCGGCTGGAGGCCCTCGATGAGGTCGACGTCGGGGCGTTCGAGCTGGTGGAGGAACTGGCGGGCGTACACCGAGAGGCTTTCGATGTACTGCCGCTGGCCCTCGGCGTACAGGGTGTCGAACGCCAGCGAACTCTTGCCTGACCCGCTCGGCCCGGTGACCACCACGAGCCGGTTCCGAGGGATGTCGATCGAGAGGTCGCGCAAATTATGGGATCGGGCGCCACGAATGCGGATCGCGGGGCGGCCGCTGGCGGCCGGGGCAGCGTTGTTGGGAACCATCACGCTCCAGAAAGCCCCACCGGGCTGTTTGGGCAATCTCGGAAACTACTAACGATACCATGGCGGGGGGCGCGGTGCAAGCCGGGGCAGCAAAGTCGGGCAGGGTCTCCCCCCTGGTTGCTGTTCGGCATTGGCGACAAGTGGGGCTTGTGCCGGGGCCACAGCAACGGTAGAATTAGAACTTTGACCGGCCGCAGCACGGGTGCGCCCGTTGGGAGCAGACCAGAACGACGGCCCCGAGGGCCTTTTTCCGGGCGAGGAAGCAAGAGAAGATGAAAGACGGTATCCATCCTAATTACATGGAAACGACGGTTACGTGCGGGTGCGGGAACTCGTTTACCACCCGCAGCACCAAGCCGGAACTGAAGATCGACATCTGCAACGTGTGCCATCCTTTCTACACGGGTAAGCTGAAGTACGTCGACACGGCCGGCCGGATCGAGAAATTCCAGAAGAAGTTCGCTACGACCGGCTACGCCAGCCTCAGGCGGGGCAAGAAAGAAAAGGGCGAAGAGCCGGCCAAGGCGGAGACCGAGTAGCGGCGCCTCGTCGTTGTACACAAGTTCGCGCCATGTCCTTTATCCTCCCGCTTGCGGCAGGGTCGGGCCCCCAGGCCCGGGGAGGGCATTTACCATACTAGGCTACGAGAAGCGTAACCGTTCACGGGTCGGAAATCAGCCGCAGGGCGCTAGCCCCGGTTCGCTTGGCTTGAAACAAAAACCGGACGCTAGCGCGTTGCGGCTAATTTCCTGCCGCGGCCGAGCACCGGGAC
>PWXP01000255.1 GCA_003561895.1 Planctomycetaceae bacterium
CACTCAATACCTCTCGCCCGGCAGACGCCATCCCTTCGAATTGGTCGAACTGACCGCATCGGCCCGCCAGGGCGATTCCGGCGGACCGATCTTCAACGAGCGGGGCGAGTTGGCCGGCGTGCTGTTCGGCTCGGCGTTCGGGCGGACGACCGGCAGCCACAGCGGCCGGGTGCGGCAGTTCCTGGCCCCATTGTGGAACGACTTCTACGGCCGGCCCGATCCGGACACCCTGATCGCCGCGCGGCCGCGGCCCGACCCGCCGGTTGCGTCCATTCAGGGCGTCCGGCCGGCGGCCGCGCCGCCCGACCGCGGCGGTCCGCCGACAAGGAGGCCGGAGGCGGCGTCGCCACGCAACTCGGGCGGCTCTTCGGTGGCCGGTTCCGGCAGCGCTCCGGCCCCGTCGACGGCGAACGTTTCGGAGCGTCCCGCCGTGGCGGCGGTGCCGAGTTCGGGTGGCGCCGCCGCCACGGCGGCGCCCTGGGAACCGGCCGGGCGCGCCGGCGGCCCTTCCCGGCAGCCCCCTACGGACATTCCGCCGGTGGCCGTGGCCGTTCCCGGTTCGGGCGGTCCGGCAACGGGGAATCCGGCAACGGGCGGTCCGGTAACACCTGCTCCTGTGGAACCTTGGGCGGCGGGCCCGGGTATTCCGGAGAATGAATCTTCCCCCCCCGACCTGCCCGCCCGCTCCGAACAACTCAAGACCATCCTCGCGGCCATCGGCGTGCTGGCGTTGGTCTTTCACGGAGTCCGGCTGCTCGGGCGGGCGGTCGAGGTCTGAGCGATGCCGCCCCTTGTCGCAGCCCGGGCCCGGGGTACAATGGGCGGTTTCGATTGCTTCCAGGAGCCTACCATGCGTCACGTACTTTCGGCCTTGGTCCACAACGTGCCCGGCGTGCTCTCCCACATCGCCGGCATGTTGGCCTCGCGCGGGTATAACATCGACAGTCTGGCGGTCGGCGAGACCGAAGACCCACAGCTCTCGCGGATGACCTTCGTCGTGGTCGGCGACGACCGCGTGCTGGAGCAGGTCCGCAAGCAGTTGGAGAAGATCGTCACGGTGGTGCGGGTCGACGACGTCAGTTCGCAGGACCACGTCGAGCGCGACCTGATGCTGTTGAAGGTGGCCTCGCCGGCCGGCAAACGGAGCGAGATACTCGAACTGACCGAGATTTTCCGTGGGCGGGTCGTCGACGTGGCCGCCGAGATGGTCATGATCGAAATTTCCGGCAAGGAACGCAAGATCGAGGCCTTTATTGAAATGATGCGTCCGTTCGGCATCGTCGAGTTGGTGCGTACCGGCCGCATTGCCATGGTGCGCGGCCAGAAAGCCATCACTACCGGCTGAGCCGGTCGCCGCCGCCCCGGTTCCGCCGGGGCGGCTTTCCGAGTCCGTTTTTTTCCCAGGAGTTCCCCCATGCCCGCTACCATCTATTACGACAAAGACGCTGATATTTCGCTGCTGAAAGACAAGACCCTCGCCATTTTGGGCTACGGTTCGCAAGGACATGGTCATGCGCAGAACCTGCGCGACAGCGGCTGCAACGTGATCGTGGCCGAGTTGCCGGGCACGCCCAATTACGAAAGGGCCGTCGCGGACGGGTTCACCCCCCTTTCGGCGGAAGAGGCCGTCCAGCGGGCCGACCTCATCACCATCCTCCTGCCCGACGAACTCCAGGCCGACATCTTCCGCCAACAGATCCGCCCCAACCTCAAGCCCGGCAACGTGATCGTCTGCTCGCACGGCTTCAACGTGCACTACGGCCAGTTCGATATTCCCGAGGGCGTGGCGGTAATCCTGATCGCGCCGAAGGGGCCCGGCCACTTGGTTCGGGCCGAGTACGCCCGAGGGGCCGGCGTACCGTGCCTGATCGGCCTGGGTGCCAACGCCGGCGAGAAGGAGCGCGCGCTCGGGCTGGCCTACGCGAAGGGGATCGGCGGCACGCGGGCCGGGGTGATCGAAACCACCTTCGCCGAGGAAACCGAAACCGACCTGTTCGGCGAGCAGGTCGTCCTGTGCGGCGGCCTCAGCGCGCTGATCAAGGCCGGCTTCCAAACGCTCGTCGAGGCCGGCTACCAGCCCGAAATGGCCTATTTCGAGTGCGTCCACGAGGTGAAACTCATCGTCGACCTGATTTACCAGGGCGGCCTGAACTACATGCGTTACAGCATCTCGAACACGGCCGAGTACGGCGACTACACCCGCGGCCCCCGGCTGGTGACCGACGAAACGCGGGCGGAAATGAAGCGCATCCTCGAAGAGGTGCGCAACGGCAGCTTCGCCCGCGAGTGGATCCTCGAAAACAAGGCCAACGCCCCCGCCTTCAAGGCGCTGCGCCGCCGGGAGCGCGAGCACGCCGTCGAGCAGGTGGGCAAGGAGTTGCGCGGCCTGATGTCGTGGATCGAAGCGAAGGAAGCCGAGTAGCACGAGCCGGCCTCACGGAAAAGGCCATCGGCAGCGGTCGCGGGAATCTGACGGAGGGAACAGGGCGGTGAGTGACGAGCGAATATGGGCCCCCTGGCGGCTGGAGTTCATCAAGGGCGGCGCGCCAGAGCCGGAGGAATTAGTCGGCCTGCCGCCGGGCGCCGACCCGAACTGCTTCCTCTGCCGCGCCGTGCCCGAGGGCGACGACCACCGCCGGCTGGTCGTCGAGCGCACCGACCTGGCCGTGACGGTGTTGAACCGGTATCCGTATAACAACGGGCACCTGCTGGTGGCGCCCCGGCGGCACGTGGGGCGGCTCGACGGGCTGACTGAGGCCGAGCAGTTGGAACTGGTCGCCACCATCACGCGCATGACGGGCAAGCTGGAAGCGCTGCTCGATGCGGAGGCCTTCAACGTGGGTGTGAACCTGGGAGTGGCGGCGGGGGCGGGGCTGCCCGGCCACCTCCATTGGCACATCGTGCCGCGCTGGAACGGCGATACGAGCTTTATGCCCACCATTGCAGGGGCTCGGGTGATTCCCCAGTCGCTGGACGCCCTGTGGGAACTGATGACCGGGCGTGGCGGAGCGTAGGCCCCGGCTGCTTCCCCCGGCTTGCTGATGTAGGGATGGGACGAGGTCGCGTAAGTCCTTGGTGGTACTGCGCAAGCCGCGCCGGGATCGTTTGCGCGTCGTGCAGTGGAGTCGAGCCCGGCCGAGCGACCGGAGTCCCACCAGGATCTTGGCTTGCTTGTCACCACCCTACATTGTCGTGAATAATCCGGGGTCACGGAACTTACGGCCCCACCCGCTTTTCAATATCCCACGTGGCGGATAGTTTGGAAGGTATGCATTCCCACCGCGAAGAAAATGACGTTGTTCCCCCGCCGGAGGGCGGCTTTGCCATCCAGGTGGCCGACCGGGTCCACCGGCTGCCGCCGTATTTGTTCGCCGAGATCAACCGGCTGATGTATCAAAAGCGCCGCGCCGGCGACGACGTCATCGACCTGGGCATGGGCAACCCAAGCGACCCGCCCCAGGACCGCGTCATCGACAAGCTCGCCGAGGCCGCCCGCGAGCCCCGAAGCCACGGATACGCCGAATCTCGCGGCATCCTGGGCCTGCGGCGCGAGGTGGCGGCGAAATACTTCAAGCAGCACGGCGTCCGCCTCGACCCGGAAGGCGAAGTGATCACCTGCCTTGGTTCGAAAGAGGGGTTCAGCCACATGTGCCTGGCCCTCTTGGGGCCTGGCGATACTGCCATTGTGCCGGCCCCCTCCTACCCGGCGCACGTCTACGCGGTGGCCATGGCCGCGGCGAACACCATCGCGCTGGAGGTGGCCGACGCCGAGCGCTTCCTGGCCAACGTCGACTACACCTGCCGGCACCTGTTCCCCCGGCCGAAGGTCCTGGTGGTCAACTTCCCGCATAACCCCTCGACGGCGTGCGTCGAGCCCGAGTTCTACGTCGAGGTCGTCAAGCTCGCCCGGCGCTACGGGTTCATGGTCATCAGCGACCTGGCCTACGCCGACATCCCCTTCGACGGCTACCGCGCGCCCAGCTTCCTAGCCGCGCCCGGCGCCCACGAGGTGGGCGTCGAGTTCACCACGATGAGCAAGGGTTACAACATGGCGGGCTGGCGGGTGGGGTTTTGCGCGGGCAATGCGGCGATGGTGCAGGCGCTGGCCACTATCAAGGGGTATTACGATTACGGCATGTTCCGCCCCATCCAGGTGGCCGGGATCGTCGCCCTGCGGCACACCGACGCCGCCGTCGAGGAGCAGGCCCGCATTTACCAGGGCCGCCGCGACGCCCTGTGCCGCGGCCTTCGCCGGCTCGGCTGGCCCGTCGAGCCGCCCAAGGCCACCATGTTCGTCTGGGCCAAGATGCCCCAGCGCTGGGCCGCCCAAATGACCTCCATCGAATTCGCCATGAAATTGCTGAAGGAGGGCGACGTAGCGGTGAGCCCCGGCGGCGGGTTCGGACAAGCCGGCGAAGGTTACGTGCGGATGGCGCTGGTCGAGAACGAGGAACGCCTCCGGCAGGCCGTCCGCCAGATCGGCCGCTGCTTGAAGGAGTAAAAAAAGGAGGGCTCCTGTTCGCCGGTACAGGAGCCCTAATGGTAGGCTGCCCGAGCCCGGCTTTTCAGCGGCGCTCGGAGACCCGCAGCCCATATAGGCCCTATCGGCCTGCAACCGGCGCCGACTTGAGAAGACCCAACCCGAGGAACACAATCCCCATGCGGAAAATAGCGAAGCTTGCCCTCGAGGACGGCACCGTATTCACCGGCGACCACTTCGGCGCGGAAGGCGAGGTGGACGGGGAGGTGTGCTTCAACACCTCGATGACCGGCTATCAGGAAATCCTCACCGACCCGAGCTATCACGGCCAAATCGTCGCCATGACGTGCCCGGAAATAGGCAACTACGGCGTGAACGAGGAGGACGTGGAGAGTTGGAAGCCGCACCCGGCCGGCTTCATCGTGCGCGAGCAGAGCCGGCGGGTGAGCAATTTCCGCGCCAGCGGCACGCTGGACGACTACCTGCGCGCCGCCGGCATCGTGGCGCTGGAGGGCATCGACACCCGGGCCCTGGTCC
>PWXP01000054.1 GCA_003561895.1 Planctomycetaceae bacterium
CTGGCCGAAGAAGGGCAGGCCTACTGGGAAGCCCTCGACCCGAACAACGGCGGCCGGCGGCTCGTGCTGATCGACCGGATGCTCAGCCAGGACGACGAGAGCGACTTGGAGGAGCGGCAGCAGACGCATCGGCTGTACTTCTGCCGCACGTGCGGCGCAGCCCACCCGTACGCCTTCAGCCGGTGTTTCGGCTGCGGCGGCATGGCCGATCCGGTCCCGCTGTTCGTTGTCCGGGCCAATACGAAGACGCCCGGGCAGCTCAGCAGTTGCCTCTCCTGCGGCGCGCGGGGCAAGCGGCTGGGCCGCCGGTTCCGCGAGCCGATCCGCGAGGTGCGGGCCGTGAACGTGTCGGACGTGCACGTGCTGGCCCAGGACATGGTGCATCATGCCGAGCGGAAGCGCCTGCTGCTGTTCGCCGACAATCGGCAGGACGCGGCGTTCCAGGCCGGGTGGATGAAGGACCATGCCCGCCGCTTCCGCCTGCGGAGCCTTATGGCCGAAGCGATGCGGGGCGGCTTCTGCTCGATCGGCGACATGGCCGTGAAGCTGAGCGAGGAACTCGACGGCAACGACGCGCTTTCACGGGCCCTGATGCCCGAGGTATGGCGGTTCGTGCCCAAGGAGGGCACCGGAGGCCGCCACGCCGACGAGCGGCAGCACTTCCTGCGCATTCAGGTTTTGCGGGAATTGACCACCGCGGCCAACCAGCAGATCGGCCTGGAGCCATGGGGCCGGTTGAAGGTGGCCTACCGGGGCCTCGATTCTGCGTCGGCCTTCATTCAAAGCTGGTCGCAGCGGCTCGGGCTTCCGCCGGAGGACCTCACTGGCGGTGTGGCGGCTCTGCTGGATCATCTGCGCCGCAGCCGGCTGCTGTACGACGCCCGCGGCGCCATCTTCTCGCGGTACTGGAACGAGGGCGATCGGGAAATACAGCGGGGTTACCTTCCGGTCCTGCCCGGCCCAGTGGGCATGAAACTCCGCCGCGCGGCCGACGACCACAAGGGCCGGGTGTTTCAGTGGCTGGGCGATCGGAACACGCTGGTCCGCTCCATCACGAAGAAGTGGGGCGTGACCGACGACGACATCCCGGTGTTTCTCGAAGCCCTGTGGGGCTACCTGACCGACCCGGCCCTGGCGCTGCTGGTGCCCGCAACGCTCCTGGGCAGCAAGGGGCGCCCGCTGCCGAAGTGCAGCGGCGTGTACCAGATCGACTCCGCCAAGCTGGTGTTGCACGAAAACCACGGTTACTACCGCTGCAAGCGGTGCCGCCGGAAGGTAATGCGTCGGCCACCGCACAACCGGTGCCTGGCCTGGCAGTGCGACGGCGAATTGGAGTTCATCCGCGAGGACCCGGACAACTACAACCTGCAACTGATCGACGAGCGCTATTCGATGCTGCGGCCTGAGGAGCACACCGCCATGGTGCCCCAGGCCGATCGCGAGCGGTACGAGAACTACTTCAAGGGCTCCAGCGACGTGGTCAACACGCTCGTCTGCACGCCCACACTGGAACTGGGCGTCGACATCGGCGCGCTCGACTCGGTGCTGCTGCGGAACGCGCCTCCCTTGCCGGCCAACTACTGGCAGCGGGCCGGCCGGGCCGGCCGCCGGCACCGTATGGCCGTGAACATGTGCTACTGCCGGCCCATCTCGCACGACCGGGCCTACTTCAACGAACCGCTGAAGATGCTCGACGGCCGGGTCGATCCCCCGGCGTTCAACCTGCGCAACGACGTGCTGGTGGCCAAGCACGTGCATGCGAGCATGGTGGCGCGCATGCAACAGCTTGCCCGCGGCGAGACCGGCCTCGGCGACGACGAGCGGGGACGGATTCGTGAGATTCTCAAGGCCATGCTTCCGGGCCGCATTTCCGCCTACCTGTTCGAGCCGGGCGGCAGGCTGCGGACCACGCCGTTCGACGTTTCGCCCCTCGGGACGCTGATTTCCCGCCACCGCGACGACCTGCTGGCTTATCTGTGCGGAATCTTCCAGGACGGCTGGCCGGAGGCCGACGCCGAGGTGGTTGCGCCTGAGGTCCTGGCGGCGCATCTCGACCGGACCGCCGACGAGTTGAACATCGTCCTGGGCCGCCTGCGGAAGCGGCTGCAATGGGCATTCCGCGAGGTCCAGCGGCTGAATGCCATCCGTCAGGAGGAAGGCACGCTCGACCAGGAGGACGAGGCCCACTTCCGCCGGTGCGACCGATTGATCAAGAAGCTCAAGGGCATCCGGCCCCGACGGCGGCAGGAGGCCGAGGGCATCGACGACATCAACACGTACGGCGTGCTGGCCGCCGAAGGGTTCCTGCCCGGCTACGGGCTGGACTCCGGGGCGATCGTCGGGATGGCCGAGGTTCCCCCCTGGCAGTTAGGGACCATGGACTTCACGTTGCCCCGGCCGACGAGCATGGCGCTACGCGAGTACGTGCCGGGCAACCTGATCTACGCCAACGGCCACCGTTTCGTCGCCCGGCGGTTCCACCGCGAGGCTGACGCTGAGAGCAGCGAAATGCCGGTGTTCGAGGTCAACGTCGACCGAGAAGCCGTCATCGAGACCAACCTCGGGCAGAATTCGGGCAGCCTGGGGGCGACTACGCTGGCGGCCATTCCCATTTGCGATGTCGACCTGGTCCACTTTTCGCAAATCGACGACGAGGAAGAGGCCCGGTTCCAGATGCCGGTGGCCGTGTACGGCCGCGAGCAGGGCCGGCACAACGGAGGGACGAACTACGGCTGGGGCGAGCGGCGCGTGACGGTCCGGCGCGGCGTTCACATGCGGCTGGTCAACGTCGGGTCATCGGTCCTGATCGAGCAGGAGACCCCGCAGCTTGGCTACCCGTTGTGTACGGTGTGCGGCCAGAGCGTTTCGCCGCTGGCGTCGGAGCGGCAGTTGGAGGTGTTCGACCAGAGCCACGAGGAACGCTGCGGCCGCAAGCCGGGCCGGCCGGGTTTCTTCGCCGACGTCGTTGCCGACAGCCTCGCGCTGCCCGCCTGCGCGAGCCAGGCCGAGGCGTACAGCCTTCTGGAGGCCCTGCGCATGGGCGCGGCCCACGTACTCGACATGCACCAGGAGGACCTGCAAATCCTCGTCATCGGCCACGTCGATCGGGACGAGGTCGACGGCGTCTTGTGGGACCCCATGCCCGGCGGGTCGGGCCTGCTCGACCAGATCGTGGACCAGTTCGACGCGATTGTCCAGGAGGCCAAGCGGATCACCCACGAGTGCCCGGCGGCTTGCGACAGTTCCTGCATCGACTGCCTGCACACGTTCCGGAACAGTTACTATCATAAGTACCTGGACCGGCACCAGGCCCTGGAACTGCTGGCCGAACGGGGTGGGGCCTTGCAGCCGGAAAACGACATCCCACCCACCCATCCGACCGGCCAGCCCCACGACCCGGACGCGCAGCCGGTCAACGACGCCGAGTTGAAACTGAAGCGCCTGCTGGAGGCGGCCGGCTTCACCTCTGGGCAATTCCAGCAGCAGATCCGGTTCAAGACGCCGATTGTGCTGGACCCCCGCATTGGCAGCACCACGCCGGACGTCCGGTTCCTGGGTGACGAAGACGACGAGGACGATCGCGGCGTGTGCATCTACCTGGACGGCATGAGCGACAGCCTCCACGGCAACCCCGTCACCGCCGCCCGGGACCGCGAAATCCGCACTTGGCTGCGGAACAACGGCTACCACGTCATCGAAATCACTCGCCTCGACCTCGACGACCGCGGCGCGATGGTCCGCCACTTCAAGAAGCTTGCCCGCTATCTGGAGGGCAAGGCCCTCGCGAAACGGATCGAAGACGATCAGGGGTGGTTTAGGGGGTAGGAAACGTTGAAAGGTGACAACCGACCATGGAACCCGCTGGGGAGGATCATCATGGCGAAACTGAAAAAACGCCGCAAGCCCGATAGTACCGCTCTTTACAAGCGCCGTCGGCCAATGAATCGACCGGAACTCGTTGAGCGTCTTCGGCAGGTCGGAGGTGACGAACTAGCCTCATTTGCCGAATGGGTGCTGGATAACACACCCAAACATCATCTAAAGGTCGTCTGGGGCGACACGGGCCCGATGCTCAAGTATGCCCATGAGGGTTACCCTGACAGGATCTTCAAGTTTGGGCAATTGGAGGCGACCGGAGTGCTCGGCCAGCGAAAGGGGATATTCGGTTCAAGAAAGGCTTCCGCAGCAAAGCACGATGGACCAACTGACGAGCTTTCCAGGGCTGGCCACAACTACCTCCAAACGCTTGCCTCGTTGACGGGTGCCAAAGTGAAGGTCTCCACGTCACCGCGTGGGCATATAGCGGCTCGTGTGGTTGTCGGCGACCGTGCCAGGGATTGGCCACCGCTTATCCGGCTAGCCCGAAAGAAGAAGCAATGGTTTGCTGCGATTGATGAGGCCATCCGAGTGATACGAAAGGTTCTGGAGGGTAGCAGCGGAGGGCGACCAGACGGCGGGCAAGGTACGGTTCTCGACAGTAAGACACGCATGGCCATCGAGAATTACGCGATGAACATGGCCATCGAACACTATACCCGCGCCGGCTACCAGGTAAGCAATACCTCAAAGGAAAGCCCCTACGATCTGGAATGTACGCTCGGCAAGGAAACGGTTCGCGTTGAAGTGAAGGGCACGCAATCCGAGGGGACAATGGTGATGCTAACCATGGCTGAGGTGGACAATGCCCGCAATCCGGACATCCGAACGGACCTGTTTGTCGTAGGGAGGATCCACGTGGATAAGACGCCGAAGGGGCCAAAGCTGACCGGCGGAAAGCTGCTCCGCCACATCAAGCGTTGGGTGCCGGATGACGACGCCTTGACGCCGATAGAGTTTCGGTACGAAGTTCCGGGCTAGACAATCAGAATCGGCCAATGGGGCCTAGAGGCTGAGGCATGACCCGAATCGACCGACAACGCGGAACCCTACTCGGCCTGGCCATCGGTGACGCCCTGGGGGCAGCCGTCGAGTTCCAATACCCCGGCACGTTCGAGCCCGTGACCGGCTACC
>PWXP01000554.1 GCA_003561895.1 Planctomycetaceae bacterium
ACGCACCTTGCACCGTCGCGGCGGATTCGAGTTGCTCAACGGACTGCCGTTCGTGGCGACGGACATCGCCATCCATGAAATGCTCGGCCAACGCAGTGTCGCCGATTGTGAACGTCTGCAGGTGGCCCTGGGTGCCCACAATGCGGCATATCTCTTTTATGGCTTCGCCGCTTTGGCATCAGGCCTACTGAAGCAGCATCCATCGCACGCACAGCATCAAAGGCAAAAGCCAAATCGCGGTTGGAACAACGACTTCCTGATGCAAGTCCTTGCTATGCAAGGAACTTAATGTGCGCTGGCCCTGAGGTGCCACCCAAGAACCTTGCACCAAGGATTCCTGCCGCCGCCTTAGAGGCGAGCCCTAGACGGGTGCCCCCCAGCACCGCAACTAGGGGGCTCTAGGCAAGGCAACCGTTTCCTAGCGCGAGTCTTCGCTGCGATACTCTTCAAAGCTGACCTGTTTGAAGATGTTCATGAACTCGCGGCTTTGCGTCACGCGGTCGAGGTCGGGCTGGCCCACGCTCCGAACCAGCTCGTGCTCGCTGCGCAGCGTCACGCGCGACGCCGGAGAGCCCCGTCGCGGGCGGATGGTCAGGTGAATTGTGGCGGGAATGACGCCGCGCTCGGCCAGCGACGCATTCAATTCCATCCGGACGAACGGCAGGGATTGTGACGGGCTAAGCATCGCGTTCACCTGGCAATACAGGTCGGCGAATTGCCGGTAGCTCTCGGCAATAGCCGGATCGTCCGGGCTCACCATTTCCACCCGATAGGTGACCCACGGGCTGTCGAGGGTCAGGGCTCCGGTTGCCAGATCGAATCGCTCCTCGAACTCCGGGTTGGCCATGAACCTTGCGAACGCACTCTCGTGCATGGCAACCCGCTGGCGCAGACCCTGGGTCAACTCGACCACCTCCTCGACCGACAGTTCGGCCCGCACGCGGCGAGTCATGTTCAGCAGCGTGAATCGGCCGCGCTCCGCCTCCAGGACAATGGTCTCCTGCGGATACTCCATGAAATCGTAGACGACGCCGTTGAGAAAGATCGTCGTGGTACGTACCACAGGCTCTTTGTCCTTGCCGGAATAGACGGCATTGTCCAGGCGGAAGCCGGGCACGACGGGCATACCTGCGCTGGATTCGCCCACCAATGCTACGCACGCAGCGGCGGCCAAGAAGCACCGAGAAAGACGGTTCCACATAACGGGTCAGCTCCTTCGAGGTATGCGACACCCCCCTAACTAAGGTTTTTTGTACCGGGAAGGATACTCGATTTCCCATCCGCGTGTAAACCGCAATTGACCCGGTTGACGCGCGCGGCTCGATTCGGTATGTTTACCGGAGTGGGCAGTGGAAAGGTGTTTTCGCTGATTGGCATAGGCCTTCTCACGGGGGATTAGCTCAGTTGGGAGAGCGTCTGAATGGCATTCAGAAGGTCAGGGGTTCGAGCCCCCTATCCTCCACTTGACGTAGGGGGAAAGCTGCTGCACAAACTGGCCGCGCATGGGCAACAGCATCTTTTGCAGTTCTGGGACGAACTCGACCGAGATGGGCAAGAGTCGCTCGCCGCGCAGATTGACCGGCTCGACTTGGCCCTGGTCGACCGCCTTTTCCAGCAGGGCGACGTCGGGGACGACGTCCAGGCGATTCTCGAACGTGCCGGTTCCCCACCGGCAGTGCGCCTGGAGGATGCGCGGCAGCCACAGGGCAAACGCGCCGCCGAAGCGGCGCGGCAGGCGGGCAGGCAGGCGCTGGCGGCCGGCGAGGTGGCCGCGGTGATCGCAGCCGGGGGGCAAGGTACCCGCCTGGGGTTCCGGCAGCCGAAGGCCATGTTTCCCGTCGGGCCCGTCTCCCAAAACACGTTGCTGCAGATCCTGATCGAGAAGGTGCTGGCCACCGGCAGGCGGTACGGGGTGCGCGTCCCCGCGGCCGTCATGACCAGTCCGGCCACCGACGAACCCACCACACGTTTCCTGGCCGAACACAACCGCTTCGGCCTGCCCGAGGACGATCTGCTCTTGTTCTGCCAGGGCACCATGCCGGCGGTCGACGCCCCCACCGGCAAGGTGCTGCTGGCCGCGAAGGACCGGATCGCGCTGAGCCCGGACGGGCACGGGAGCCTGCTGGCCGCCATCGCGCGCAGCGGCGTGCTCGACGAGTTGGAGCGGCGGGGCATCCGCACGCTGTACTATTTTCAAGTCGATAATCTGCTGGTCCGCTTCGGCGCCGCCGAGTTCGTCGGCCACCACCGCCTGGCCGGCTCGGAGCTGACCACGCAGGTGATTGCGAAGGCATCGCCGCTGGAGCGGGTGGGCAATGTGGTCGAGGTGGACGGTCGTTTGCGGGTCATCGAATACAGCGAATTCAAGGATCTGCCCCCCGAGACCGCCGAGCGGCGCGCGCCGGACGGTTCGCTCGTCATCTGGGCGGGCAGCATCGCCGTGCACCTGATGGAGGTGGCGTTTCTGAAGCGGATGGCCGCCCGGGCGGACGCCCTCCCGTTCCACCGGGCGCACAAGAAGGTCCCGTACATTTCCGACGAGGGCCGGCTGGTGGAGCCGCGGGAACCGAACGCGCTAAAGTTCGAGCGATTCATCTTCGACCTCATGCCCTCGGCCCGCAATGCCATGGTGGTCGAGATCGACCGGCGGCAGGGCTTCGCGCCGCTGAAGAACGCGCCGGGCGAACCCGCCGACACGCCGGAGCAGGTGCGCGAGCAGATGATGGCCGAGCACCGGCGGTGGCTCCAGGCGGCCGGCGCCGAGGTGGCCGACGGGGTGAAGGTCGAAATCAGTCCCCTGTTCGCCCTCGACGCCGAGGAGGCGGCCGGAAAGATCGCCCCGGGCACCCGGGTGACGCGCGATACGTATTTCCGGTAAAATCCGGAGCAACCGTTCACGGGAGCGGTTGCCATCTGGAAAACGCCTGAAAGCTGAGCCAACGATGTTCTACGCAGTGATCATGGCCGGGGGCACCGGCACACGATTTTGGCCGGAAAGCCGCGCCCGCCGGCCGAAGCAGCTTTTGCCCATGCTGGGCGATACGACGATGATCTGCACCACGGTCCATCGGCTGCGGGGGCTGGTGCCGCGCGACCGGCTGATCGTATCGACCACGGCGGAACTGGCCCCCTCGATCGCCCAGGAATTGATCGAGTTGCCCCGCGGCGCGATCCTCGCGGAGCCGTACAAGCGAAACACGGCGCCGTGCATCGGGCTGGCCGCCCACATGATCGTCCGCCGCGATCCGGATGCCGTGATGGGCGTCATGCCGGCCGACCACGTCATCGCCCCTGAAGAGGCGTTCCGCAAGGCCGTCCGCTATGCCGCGGACCTGGTCGAGGAGGACCCCCGGCGGTTGATCACCTTCGGCATTCCGCCCACATACCCGGCTGAGGGGTTCGGCTATATCGAGCGGGGAGAGCCGGTCGCGTCGAAGGTTCGGGAGCAGCGGACGGATGCGCCGGGCACCTTCCGCGTCGAGCGGTTTCGCGAGAAGCCCGACCTGGAAACGGCCCGCGAGTACCTCGCCGACAGCCGGCACAGTTGGAACTCGGGCATTTTCGTTTGGAAGGCGCAGCGCATTCTCGAGGAACTCGAGCAGTTCGAGCCGGCCATGGCCGACCGGCTGGCCACCCTGGCCGAGAGCATCGATACGGTGCAGTTCGAGGGCGCCTTGAAGAAGGAGTTCGCCGCCATCGAAGGGAAGTCGATCGACTACGCGGTGATGGAGCGGGCCGAGGAGGTCCTGGTGGTCGAGGCGCCGTTCGAGTGGGACGACGTGGGGAGCTGGCGCGCCCTGGCGCGGCTGAAAGGCGCCGACGAATGCGGCAACACCATCGACGCGAAGCACCTGGGTCTGGAGACGGCCGGCACCATCGTGCGCGGCGGCCGCGACCACCTGATCGTGACCGTCGGCCTGACCGACTGCATCGTGGTGCACACGCCCGACGCCACGCTGGTTGCCCACAAAGACCACGAGGAGAGCATCCGCCACGTGGTCGACGCGCTGGAGGAGCGCGGTTGGGTGGAGTATCTGTAGCTCGGATTATCCACGACGATGCAGGCTGGTTGACAACGAATATTAATGTGGGACAGTCGCGGTCAGACGTCACCTTTTCAACTTCGGACGGCTTGGCGGGCCGTTGAAAGGGAAGCGATTTGCTGAACATGATGGCGCCGCCTGTGGCGTGGGCGGATGGCGACTCGCCCGTCGCTGCCGGCGCCAATGGGCCGACTGAGGGAATTGCCGCATGAACAGGATCGAGTCAGCATCGCCGTCTCGCGCCCCACGCGTCCGGGCGGCAGGTGGCCGGCACGGTGCACTTCGCGGGCTATGCCGAGCCGGGGCACGCGGTGGTGGCGACGATCGATGGGGTCGATTACCCGGTGCATCGCGACGGAGCGTACTACTACGCGGCCGTCCCGGTCGATAACTCGCAGGGCCCGGTGGCGGCCGAGGTGACCGTGACCGTCCGCGGGCCCGGCGGCGAAACCGTGCGCACCGAAAGCTTCACCCGGCTGGTGCCCGCCGCCGGCGAAACGTGGACCTACGACCTGCGGGGCAACAAGCTTGTAGGGTGGGCCGAGTGGAGCGATGTCCCACCACCGTAACGCCCCCACTTCGTCATGGTGGGACTCGCTCCACTCGGCCCACCCTACGCGACTGAACCGGCTCATCGGCGTGCAGGTCAGCGCGGCCGTGCCCGAGGCCCATCGGGTGCGGCTGGCGTTCGAGTACGACGCCTTCGGCCGCCGGGCGGTGAAGCGGGTGTACCGGCGCGAGGAGAGCGACTGGGCGCTCCGGGACACGGTCAAGTTCGTCTACGGCGAACTGCTGGCCGTCGACGCCGCGCCCGGGGCGGGCATCGACCGCACCAACCTCGCCGCCCTCTGCCCGCTCTTGTTCTCGACGAAGTACCTCGACGCCAAACTGCCCCCCTCCGGCGGCCTCTACTACTACGGCTACCGCTACTACGAGCCCACCGCCGGCAAGTGGCTCAACCGCG
>PWXP01000127.1 GCA_003561895.1 Planctomycetaceae bacterium
GCCCTTCGGCCAGCCGGCCGGTGAACTCGTCGACGATCACCACCTCGCCGTCGCGCACCACGTACTGGCGGTCGTGGTGGTACTCGCGCTCGACCAGGATCGCCCGCTCCAGGTACTGGTAAATGTTCACCATGCCCACCCGGTCCATGGCTTCGGGCTTCACCAGGACGCGTGCCTTCTGGCGCCCCTGCCGGGTCAGTTCGACGGTCTTCTTCTCGTGGTCGTAGTCGTAGTCCTCGTCTTCGACGAAGTCGCGCGCGACCGAGGCGCTCCACTTGTAGCACTCCACCTCCAGCTTCTGCTCCTCGGTGGGCACGGCGCTGATGATCAGCGGCGTGCGGGCTTCGTCGATGAGGATGCTGTCGGCCTCGTCGACCAGGGCGAAGAACGACTCGCCCTGGACGGGCTTCTCGCTCGCTCCGCTGCGCCCGCCGCCCAGCATGCCGCCCAGCAGGTCGGTTTGCCCCTCGCCGATGCGGCGCAGCAGGAGCCGGTCGCGCAGGAAATCGAACCCGAACTCCTTGGCCGTCCCGTACGTCACGTCGCAGGCGTACGCCTTGCGGCGTTGCGGCTGGGGCATCTGGGTTTGGATGACGCCTACCTCCAGCCCCAGCGCGCGGTAGACCGGGCCCATCCAGTCGGCGTCGCGCTGGGCCAGGTAGTCGTTGACGGTGGCCAGGTGGCAGCCGCGGCCGGCCAGCGCGTACAGGTACATCGGCAGCGTGGCGGCCAGCGTCTTACCCTCGCCGGTCTGCATTTCGACGATGGACCGGTGGAACATGGCAATGCCGCCGAGAAGCTGCACGTCGAAGTGCCGCATATCGATAGTGCGCCGGGCCGCCTCGCGCACCAGGGCATAGCCTTCGACCAGCAGCCGGCGCAACGGCTCGCCGCTTTTTGCCCGGTAGCGCAGCGCGAGGCTCCCCTTGCGGAGCTGATGGTCGTCCAGCGCCTTCAACTCGGGCTCCCGTTCGCCAATCTTGGCCACCAGCGCTTCCCAGCGGGTAAGCCGCCAGCGGTTCGGACCGCCGAGGACGGCGCCGAGCGGCGAGGAGACGGAATGTGGAAGATTGCTTATCAAAGGCACGCGCCCCCTAACGGCGCAGGCGTTCGACGGCCGTCACCTCGTACAACGGGGCGAAGCCGTAACCGCTATCCGGGTCGGTCACGCGGCCCCGGACGGCCACGAAATCGCCCCGTTCGCATCCGGCCAGGGCCGCCTCGTTCGTAATGACCACGCTGCCGCCGTACTCGTCGGTCGTGCCGTCGAGGGGAATGTACCGAAGCTTCCACCGGCGGTCGACCTGCGAGTACTCCAGCTTCCCGCGAAGCCAAGCATACGACGGATCGAATCCGTACGGCCCCGCCGCGGGAGCGAACGTTCCGGCGGCCTGCTCGGCAACGGCCGACACGACCGCGCCGGGCGCATCGCCCGCCTCGGTCGCCGACACCGCCCGGAAACCCGATGCGGCAGCGCCGTCTGCCTTCGGTAAGTCTACGATATTCACGACCCGGGTGGGAGTCGACGAATGGGAAGGCGGGCTGGATGGGGGTGCGGCGCGGGCCGGGGACTCCAGAATGCGGATGATCGGCTCCCGGTTGACCGTGGCGCCGGCGGTGGCCTGGGGGTCCGGCGGCGGCCGCATGTCGGGAGTGGCTGCCTCGGAGACCAGGGCCGCGCCCGAAAAGTTGGGAGTGGCCGACCAGCCCTCCGATGGTAGGGCGCCGGATTGGGCGGGCCAACGCCCCTCATGCTGCGCTGACATCGCGGACGGCGGATGAGGAGCGTTCGCACCACCAGGGTGAGGGGGCGCTTGCTGCGAGGGCGCTTGCTGGGAGGGGACGTGCTGGGGCGGCGACTGGTAGTACGAGTCGGGCGGGGGCGTATAGACCGAGCCCGTTGGCGGCGCCGGAACTCGCGTGGGCCCCAAGAACGGATCGGCCGGTCCCTGAGACGTCGAGCCTTGGCAGCCGGCCAGAATAAGAGTAAGGGCGAGGGATGCAACTATTCGCGACATCGGGCAGACTCCTTTCCGCCCCGGCTGTGATCCGTTCCGAACAAACCCCCCTTCCTTGGAGGCGTGCGGAGGGGAAAGTGGAAAGGCCGCGTCTTCTTGCGGTGGCTTGGCGTTGGCCATTCGAGAAGGCTCCTTTCCCACGACCCCTGGAGGCGCAGGGTGCCATAGCTTAGCGACTTCGCCAGATGAGTCCAGACCGGTTTTTTGCCACTTAGCCCCGACCCCCTCCAAGGCAGGCTGGATGCGATAGGGCGGTTTGCCTCTGTACTCCAACTCGGGAGGCGCGATCTTTCCTGTTTGATGGTAATGGCTTACAATCTCCTTCACGACACGCTTCCCAATGCCGAGCGCTTTCGCAACACGACCAGCCGGATCCTTGGTCGAAACGAACGGCCCCTGGAAACGCTCTTGATCAAAATGTTCCTTCAATTGGACAATCAACTGGCGCTCCCGAAGATCTATCGCCCTTCCCTGAGACATGAGTACACTTCCCCATTTTCCGCGAAATTCTTATGACCCCCAATCCTGATCTTCTAATCTTAATCGATTGCTGGCAAACCTGGAAGATCCGCTGCATTCGGACCGAGAGGTTCGGGCGTTTCGACGAATAGTCGCGTTCCGGCGATGGATCCCGGGGGGCATATACCGTACCGCGGATGGGGGTGCTTTTGAGGTGGTGGGCACGGCCTGCCCTAAGCGGCTAAAGTCCGGCGGCCGGCCCGGACGATAACGGTTGTACCGATTGTAGCGACTCTGGCGATTTGCCCCCTTCAATGCGGGATGAACAACTGGGGCGTTTAAGGGCTCTGGAAAACATGTTGAGGTAAACCATGTCGGCGTCGAAAAACCGACGAGGTCCCTGGTCCGCTTTGGCGCTAGGCCTCGGGCTGCTCTTGATGATCGGACTGACCGGCTGCCAGGTCGATGTGGGCGGGCAAACCCTGCCAAGCCCCTACTACCTGCAAGACGACGTGCAGTACTTCCCGGCGGGACCGCAGTTCCCGCTGTCGAACGAAGCGGCTGCCATGGCAGCCCGAGCTGAAGAAGAAGCCCTACTACGGTAGGGTACGGCTCCTTTGTGTTCATGCCGAACGTGGACCGACGGCCTTTGAGTTGGTCGGGTGGTCGGGCCGCCCTTGGCCCGAACCCGCATTCGGACACGTTGTGGGGGGGACGGCAACCCTGTGTTGCCGGCGTCCGAAACGCGCCGCGCCCGCGGCGCGGCGATGATCTGGACGTCGGCAGCGCGGGGGATTTCTCCGCGGTCGACGAAACGCCACATGCCCGAAATCGAACTCTCACAAACCGCGCAGCACTGGGTCGGCGTGGTGCTCATTTGGATCGGGTTGGGTACGGTGGCGGGGTTGGTGGCCCGCGCCCTGCTGCCCGTGCGCGAGCCCGGCGCGGTGGGCACGCTGGTCATTGGCATTCTCGGGAGCACGGCGGGGCTGTGGACCCTTTCGTTGCTGGTTGCCCAGGGGCCGGTCAACCCAATCAGCCCGGTCGGCTTCGTGGCCGCCTGTCTTGGCGCCTTGGTCTTGCTGTTAGGCCACCGCGTCTGCCAGACGTGGCTGGCCCGGCGCGAACCGGAACGGTAACCCTGACCTCCTCCCACCCACGTCGCGAATCACGATCAGCCGGTGGGTAACCGGCGCGCCATCGGACAGGTACGGGTTGAAGGGGCTCCGTTCGCGCGGCGGGGCGTCCTGTGATACACTGGCGTGCCCAGGGGATTACGCCGTTCGCGCCGGGTGCTGCCGGAAGGAGCTTGCTATGAAAATCGGTCTTGCCGGCTACCAAGGCTCAGGAAAGAGCACGTTCTTCGAGTGGCTTACCGGCGTGCCGGCCGACCCGGCCAAAGTACACGCCGGGCAGAACGCCATGGCGACTATTCCCGACCCACGCCTGGAGCAGCTCGCGGCCGTTTACCAACCGAAAAAGGTGACACCCGGCGCGATGGAAGTGGTCGATACGCCGGGGCTCAGCCGCACGCACGAGGGGAACGCCCAACGCTTGGCCACCATCCGCGAGGCGGGCTGCCTGGTGCTGGTGGCTCCGGCGTTCGACGGTTCCGACCCGTTGGCCGACCTGCGGTCGTTCGACGATGACCTCATGCTGGCCGACATGGAAATCCTCGCCGGCCGCATCGGGCGCATCGAGGAGGCCGTCAAGAAGCCCATCCCGCGGAACGAGCGCGAGAAGCTCGATCACGAGCGGGAAACGCTGAAGCTGGTGTTCGACGCGCTGGAATCGGGCAAGCCGCTGCGCGAAAGCCACCTGAACGAAGAGCAGCGGAAGGTCACCCGAGCATTCCGCCTGCTCAGCGAGAAGCCGCGGATGGCCGTGGTCAACACGGCCGACGACGAGGAGCACCCCGAGCGGTTCACCGCCGCCGCGACCGATGAGGTACCGGTCATGGCCATCCCGGTGGGGCTGGAGCTTGAGCTTGCGAGTATGGCGCCGGAGGACCGCGCCGAGTTCGAGGAGGAGATGGGCCTGACGGGCGTCGACCGCGATCACGTGATCCACATGCTGCTGGACGCCAGCGGGCAGATGCTCTTCTTCACCGTGAGCGAAAAGGAGGGGCGCGCGTGGCTGCTGCGGCGCGGGGCGACCGCGCTCGAAGCGGCCGAGTGCATCCACACCGACCTCGCCCGGGGCTTCATCCGCGCCGAGGTGTTCACCGTGCCCGACCTGCTCCGCCACGGCAGCGAGCGCGACCTGAAGGCCGCCGGGCTGGTGCGCCAAGAGCCGAAGGACTATATTGTTCAGGATGGCGAGGTACTGCTTATCAAGTTCAGCGTCTAGTCCCAAAACAAGCGAATACTCGCGAACAACGCAGTGGTTGTTGGGCGGCAGCGTCGGTCCGCACCCCGAGCGGCCGACGCCGTGGGGCGCGGGGGGAAGTTTTGGATTGTAGGGTGTTTCATGTCAGGCTCGTTGTTTGCACTCAGTGCGGTTGAGGGTGAATGCGGACCGGAGCGTCC
>PWXP01000274.1 GCA_003561895.1 Planctomycetaceae bacterium
AATGTCGCAATTCGTGTCGCGATTGACAACACAAAATGTCGCAATTCGCGCCATGACTCAAACCGATCCCAACCGGCCGCTCTTCGGAGCCCTGCTCGACGACGTCGTACTGGTCGACCGCATCTGCCGGACCCAACCGCTGGCGTACAAGGCCCAATCCCTGCCCGGTCACCTCATTCACGTCGTGACCGAGGGTGAGGTTCAGCAGCGGGCGGGCGGGGTCATGCAGCACGTTGGCGCCGGGCAGGCCATCTGGTATGCCGACGATGAGCCCGTCCAAGGAACCATCCTGAAGGCGCCCTGGGTGTTCTACACGGTCAACTTCCTCGCCCCGGCGCTGCCGCCCCCGCCGCTGGACCAGCGCGTCTGCCAAGTGAACGCGCCCACCGTCCAGCGCATGGAGCAGTTGCTCGAAACGTGGCGCGATGCCGACATGCCGCCGTTGCTGCGCCACCTGCGCGTCCATGCCCTGGTGCTTCAGTGCATTGCCGACCTGCTGCCGCCCGATGCGCACCGCCACCGTATCGACCGCTTCACGCAACTGTGGTGGGAGATCGAATTGCACGTCCGCCGCAACCCCGCCGAACCGATCGACCTGAACTACCTCCGGCGGCTCACCAAGCGGTCGCAGCGCAGCATCGTCCGCGCGTGCCACCTGGCCGTGGCCCTCTCGCCGATGAAACGCGTCAAGCAAATCCGCCTCAGCTACGCCCGCGGCCTCGTGCAGCTTTCCAACCTGACGATGACCGAAATCGCGCTGCGGGTGGGCTACTCGCGCGTGCAGGAGTTCAGCCGCGATTACCGCGAGCACTACGGCCGCACCCCCACCGACGACCGCCGCGCAGGACCCAACTACCGCGAATGCGAAACCCTCGACGAGGAGACCGGCCATGATCCCGCGTGAAATCCCAACGATGCTTGCCGCCGTGCAAATGGCCCCGGCCGATTGGGCCATGGTCGCCGCCTTCTTCGCCGCGGCGCTGGCCATCGGCCTGTGGGCCAGCCGCCGCGCCGGCCGCAGCAGCGGCGAGTTCTTCCTCTCCGGCCGCACCATGCCCTGGTGGCTGCTCGGGTTCAGCATGGTGGCTACTACCTTCTCCTCCGATACGCCCAACCTCGTAACCGACATCGTCCGCCAGCACGGCGTCGCCGGCAACTGGGTGTGGTGGGCATTCCTGCTGACGGGCATGATGACGGTGTTCGTGTATGCGGGCCTGTGGCGCCGAACCGGCGTCATGACCGACGTCGAGTTCTACGAACTCCGCTATAGCGGCCGGCCGGCCGCCTTCTTGCGCGGCTTTCGCGCCCTGTACCTGGGCGTATTCTTCAACGTCATCATCATGGCCTCGGTCTCGCTGGCCGCCATCAAGATCGGCAACGTCGTGCTCGGGTTCAACCCATACCAGACCCTACTGGTCGCCGCCGCCGTCACGGTGATCTTCAGCGCCCTGGGCGGGTTCCGCGGGGTAATCCTCACCGACTGCTTGCTGTTCGTCCTGGCGATGAGCGGCGCGATCGCCGCCGCCTACTTCGCGCTGGCGCACCCGGAGGTCGGCGGCCTGGCCGGATTGATGCAGCACGAGAACGTGGCCGGCAAGCTGTCGCTGATTCCCGACTTCTCCATCGCGCCGGCCGACGACCCCAGCCTGCTGATCGCCGTGTTCCTCCTGCCGCTGACCGTGCAGTGGTGGGCGGCGTGGTATCCGGGCTCCGAGCCGGGCGGCGGCGGGTACATCGCCCAGCGCATGCTCGCCGCGAAAAACGAACACCACGCCATCGGCGCCACCTTCTTCTTCAACGTGGCGCACTACGCCGTGCGGCCCTGGCCGTGGATCCTCGTCGCCCTGGCCTCGCTGGTCATCTACCCCGATATCGCCGCGCTGCAGGCCCAGTTCGCCGGCGGCGGTCTGCCAGCGGACCAGATCCGCGACGACCTGGCCTACTCGGCCATGCTCCAGTTCCTGCCCGTCGGCTGGCTCGGCATCGTGATGACGTCGCTGATTGCTGCGTACATGTCGACCATTTCGACGCACCTGAACTGGGGCTCCAGCTACGTGGTGAACGACTTCTATCAGCGGTTCGTCCGGCCCGGGGCGTCGCAACGGGAACTAGTGTGGGCCGGCCGCACCACCACGGTGCTGCTGATGTTCCTCACCGCCGGTCTCGCCCTCAGCATGACCCATGCCAAGGACAACTTCGACATCATGCTGGGCGTGGGCGCCGGCACGGGCCTGGTGTACCTGCTGCGCTGGTTCTGGTGGCGCGTGAACCCCTGGAGCGAAATTGCGGCGATGATTGCCGCCGTGGCCGCGTTCCTTTACTTCCGATTCTTCCACCAGGCGTGGCTCGGGTTCGCCGTGGCCGGCCACTGGCAGTTCTTCTGGATCACCTGCTTCACGACCGTCGCCTGGATTGCCATCACGCTGCTGACCCCGCCCGACCGCGAATCGACCTTGCGGCGTTTCTACCAGTTGACGCGCCCCGGCGGCCCCGGCTGGGCCGCCGTGGTGGAGCGGGCGCAGGCCGACGGCCAAGTGCTCGACGAGGGCCGCGGCTGGGCCGTGCCCGGCGGACTGCTGTGCGCCACCCTCGGCTGCCTGGCGGTGTACAGCACGTTGTTCGGCACCGGCTACCTGCTGACCGGGCAGCGGCAGCCCGGCGCGCTGCTGCTGGGCGTGGCCGCGGCGGCGTCGGTTGGCATTTTTGCGACGTGGAAGCGCGTGGTGCGCGGGTAGGGCGCCGTTGCCGGCTACGGCGCCGAATGCCCCCGGCTCGCCCGGGCGGATGGTTACGCTCCTCGCTACCGGCGGGCTGGAGGCCTAATTGATCTGACTCGCCCACCTCGCCCGGGGGCCAGCGCAATCGGAACTCGAGCAAGTATCGTTCGCCCATGCGATTGCGCCCATCATATCGCTCGAACGAGAGCGACCTCGACGATTCGATCGTGGTCGTTCACCGAGTATAGTACGCGAACAGGCGGCACATTGAGCGCGCGAAGCCCTTCCTTCACGGACTCGCCTTTCAATGCCGGACCGGTTGTCAATTGCCGATCAATCTCGTGGGTCGCGGCTGCGACGGCAGTTCGGTCGCTCGACGCGAGCCAAAGCTCAACTAACTCGTCCTCGGCACTTTTCACCCAAACCACAGTGTAGCGATTCATGAACCTTCCATGGATTTCAGACGTTCTACGACCATGTTACTTGAACGCCGTTCCTCGTTGGACGCCAGCCGTTCCCTGGCGATCCGTAAGTCCTCCTCCGAGAACGGCCTGGCGAAATACCCGAGCCGATTCCCCGAGGAGTCGACGATCTCGACGGTTTCCCGAGCTTCGGCTATCTTTCTCGCCTGCTCTTCAGTGGCGACGATTCGGATCATTTTCATTTCTCCTTCCAGGTCAACGGACAGGTGGGACCCGACTCTATTCGTCCCCCTATTTCCTCAAAACGGCCCACAGCACCCTTCAATCTACCGGAGGCGACAACGCGCGTCAACAATGGGACGGTTCCGCAGCGCGACGCCAGACCGCCTGCTTGGTGCCCGGAGTCTCGATCCGCGACGCTTTCATTTCCTGGCTCTGCGACACACCCGGCCCGGAATGCGACACGATTTGCGACTATTTTGTGCGGAAATGCGACGAACCTTCCCGCACGTTGTGCTACAATCGACGTTGTTGAATGGCACGAGTACCATTTCCGCGTGCTAGAGTACATTCGCCGTTCTGGGGCAATCTTCTCGGGGCGTTCCCGAGGCCCGTGAACGGTCACCGACTTCAGTATGAAGGAAGGGAGGTAGTCACGATGCGCAAATACACCCACCGAACAGGGAAAAGTCAAATGAGTGGGCGACGATGTTCCCGCCGGTCGGGACTCGGCCGCATGCTGGCCCTCGCGGTCGGCGTTCTCGGTTTTTTAGAGACGGCCAACGCCCAGGTGCCAAAGGTCGCGTTGAGTTTCAACGGGGAGAGCTACGTGGAAACAGAGGCGAATGCCGGGAATCTGGGGATTGACGGTAATGCCGCCAAGACCGTGGAAGCATGGGCGTACACGCGCGCGTTCGATGATAGCGGGGCAATCTTTTCCCACGCTGAGCGCAAGGTGGTCGTCGCGCCAAAGAGCAACGCCAATGCCAGCGGTAATGCATTCTGCGTGGAAAGCGGAAGATGGTTCTCTGGGATTGGTCTTTACAAATATGGATTCATTAGACCACACCGTCACTTATTCCATCGATCTCAAGGCGTATGGACTAACCAACGCTGAAGAATACCGTGCGACGGTGGTCGGCGGTGGAGCGACAGGTGAAACAACTGATTATCAGTCAGACAGTATCCACAGGGTGGAGCACATACCAGCCAGGAGTTATCTTGTTCTGGAAATACATAAAGGTAACGATCAGCAGTAGCGACGCCCTTGGTAAAGCCTTCCCCGTATCCGCCAAAAACCCTCCACCCGGCACAGCCTGAAGGACTGTGGCCGAGCACACCCTGAAGGCCAGCCGTAACGTGTTCGATTTCGACCTACAACCATTCCGAGAAAGACGATGACGACCATGGGCGAACAACGTACCATGGGGCGCCGCAAGCTCTTGCGCGGAGTTGCGGCAGCGGCCGCCTATTTGGGCCTGCCGGCACTGTCGAGGTGTGCGGTAGCCGCCGAAGGCGCGGGACAACCGAACCTGATCCCCTGGCCGAAAGCGGTCGAACGCCGCGAGGGAAGCTTGAAGCTCGACGCCGGGGCGCGCATCGTGGCGGCCGACGCGGCGCTGGCGCCGCTGGCCGAGGTGCTGGCCGGCGAGGTCGAGGCGGTGGCCGGGAAAACGTTCCGCCAAGGCCGGAGAGCCAGCGGGGGCCGCGTCGGCGTGTTGTCATGGCCAGACACGTCGATCCTGCCGGGGTCGGAGAGCAGGGCAAAGGCACAATAGGGGTTCCCCACGAACGTGGGAGATCCTGCCGTCTCCACGGAAGACATCCCGGACGGGGCTACCGG
>PWXP01000064.1 GCA_003561895.1 Planctomycetaceae bacterium
ACGAGGCTTTCTGACCCCGCGCGGCCTGAAGAACCCCACCGCGCAAAAACACCGGTGGGGGGGTGGATTGACAGCGGGGTTGCCGGTCAGCCACAATTGGGATTTTGGACGACCGGCGTTGCGCATTCCCCCCGCGGAGGGCACCCCCGCCGGAACCCAACGAGGCGCGCGCGGGCAACCGCGGCGCCCGGCAACGGCACCGAGGACGACGAGCGGCAAGGACGTTCGCACTGACGATGATTTGCCCGCACGTCGTGGAGCCTTGCGGCCTCGGCGGAAACCGGGTGACGGATGAGTAAAGACTCCCGACCCCTTTAGAACGTCCGACCCCTTTAGAACGTCCTGGGGTCGGCCAGGTGCCCCCGGTCCTCGATCAGCGTGCCGTCGCGGTCCCAGAAGACCGCCGGCCGCCATGTTTCGGTCTGGTGCATGGTCGTTCCCTCGTTCAGGCCAGGTTCGTTTAGGACAGGTCGACGCTCGGCAAGAAGCCCTCATAGTCGGCGGTGGCGCCGCCGTCCAGGCAACATTCGACAATCCGCTGGCCCAAGGTATCCAGTCCGGGCTGGAGGAAGCCCCGGACCTCCCGGAGGAAGAATTCTCGGAGAATCGCCGCGCCCTGGTCGTACCCCTCCGGGCCCACCTCCGATTGTTCGTCGACTCGCAAGAGCCACGTGGGGAGGATCGTCCCCTCGACCTGCATCGTCTTGAGCGTGTAGCCCAACAGGTCGCACCGGGCCGGCGGCAACTTGCCCGGCGGAAACTTGGCAACCCCGCGCCGCCCAAGGTACTCGCGCGCGATCCATTCCGGCATGAACCCGACCGACCAGGCGCCGACGTGCTGGTTCGGCGTCAGGCAGTAGCGCACCTGGGGCGTTTGCTGAATCTGCCGCAGCAGCAGGTTCGCGTGATCGACCAGGCGGCCGGTGGCAAAGGGCCAGTACGACCCCACACCCTCGCTGGTCAGGGCCGCAGTGTCGGTAATACTCGGATTCGCGTGCCCCCGCGGGGCCACCAGCCGCCACAGCCACGCCAGGGCCGGCGGCAGGATGTGCAGGTATCCGATGATGCCGTACGTGGGATGCGCTGCCGTGCATGGGGGGGTGCGGACGCCGAAATTGCGAATCATCACCTCCACGGTCTCGTTCACCACGTTCGGCACGAAACGGCGAGGCAGGATGACCCGCGGGTTCGGGCACGGGACGCCCGGCTGGTCCTCGGTATGTTCCCAAATCAGGCATGTGGCGTCCGGCACGCCTCGCACGTTCAAGAAGATGAGCGGTTCCGCCGGATGCACGGTCAGCTCTTCGAGGTGCGGCTCGGTGCCGTAGTGCCGAATGTGATCGACGCGGACGAACCAGGCCTGTTCCGCGTCGTAGGCCCGCAGGTACCCGGCCGGGGTCTGCACCTCCGGGTGGCACATGGCCATGTCGTCGGTCACCGGCTGCAGGGCGCACGCCTGATTGAGGACCAGCCGCCGCTCTTCGCCCGAGACCACGTTCCTGCCGAGCAGCAGGCGCCCGTCCTCTTGCCGGTGGACGTGTTCGAGCATTTCGCTCTTGCCCGACCCGCTGGCCCCTTCGTGCATGATGGTGGTGACGTTGTCGTAGGGGGTCACCACCTGGACGGTCGACGCGTGCAGGGTGAGCCACTTCTCGTCCTCGCCAATGGCCAGCAGCACTCCGTACACCCCCTTCTTGGCGCTGGGCCCGGGATACAGGTTGTAGGAGAATACCTCGTGGACGTGCTCGGTCCGATTATGCACGACCACCTGCTTGCCGTCGAAGTGCGTGTGCCGAAACGGCGGGGCCACGTACACGGCCGCCCGCACGCGGAAGTTCGCCGGCACCCGGTCCGGAGGGAGCATATCCTGGAGGTCGGCCAGTCCGCCGATAAAAAACCCAGCGTTCTTCGGCGCGATCAGCATCGCGCCGTGCCCGGTGCGCGGGTCGAAGCCGCCGAGAATGAATGCGAAGACGGCCAGGTCCTGTTCCTTCAGCCACTGAAAGGTGTCCTCGCGAAGCGGCTCGAACGGCTTGCCGAACCGGTTCTGATACGACAGCTTGTCGGTGGGTCGGGCGTCGCCGATGACGGAGCATTCGGGATCGCGGCGGCGCATGTAAGGCTCGGTGTAGTTGACCGCCAGGCCGTTGCGGCACTTGGCCACCGTCGCGTCCACGGTCCAACCCCGCCCGGCTACGTCGTAGGCTACCTCGAAATGCCCGTCGGGCTGCCCGCCCATGGCCAGCGAAAGCACCTCCTCGCGGCTGCGGGGGAAACACAGCGACTTGGCGTGCCGGAGTACGTCTTCAATCTGTTCGGGCAGGCCCAGTTCCTGCCATTGTTGGGAAATATCCACCGTTTGCATCAATCGTCCGTCTCCGATCATTGGAATCTTCGGCGCCGTTCGCGCACCATTCAGGGGGGTCATTCTCGCCGGCGCACCAAAAAAGCCGAAGCCCGCCCCGTCGCGTCGCTACGGCTTCCACTTTCAATCCCCCCTTTCAGGGGCCGCTCGAACCTGGAACGCCTCCTTCCGGCCGTACCACAACCGGGGCCCGCGCGCCCCAAGCCGCCCCGTCCGGCCTTATCCAGCCATGTATTATAGCATTCGCACGCCGCCCGCCCAGCCCGGCCGACAATTCCAGATACCCCCGGCTTGCCAGAGCAAGCTTTAAGCTCTCCGCTAAGCCGTTTCTTCCCCCCATTGGAGGCAATGTGAGACGGGAGGCCTCCACTTGACCCCTGGGCGGCGCCGGGCTCCAATGGCTGCCGGGAGAAGCACCTTCTCCGTCCCGACCATGGGTACGGTTCCCATGAACGGCGCCCCCAGAATCCACCCGATCGCGCCCCTTGAGTTGGCGGCTGCGTTCGGGCCATTGGCGACCGGCGATCGCCGTAAGGAGGTTACGAAATGTCCTGCCCGAATGTACGTTGTCGTGTTCGATGGATGTTGTGGTTTCTCGGGGTTGCGGCGTGGATGGCCGCCGGGTCGGCTTGGCAAGCCGGCGCGGGGGAACCGCCGCCGGGCGTCGGTTACCATTGGCCGGCACGGAACGCCATCGCGCAGAAACCGCCGGGCGTCGGCTACCGTGCGGAGGATTTACACGCCTGGCAGGATCGGCTGGCGCGGCTCGACGAAACGACGCCGCAGCCCGAACTGCTGGGCGTCGAACGGTTGATCGCCTACGAGGAGAATGCCAACTTCGCGTATGCGTTCGGCGAACGGTCGGAAGCAGGCGAGGCCCCGCTTTCGCTGCGGTTCCGCCGCGTGCTGTTGATCAAACCGGGGCTGATGGTCGTCGATGACTTGTGGAGCCGTGGGGAGTCGGCCCGGACCATCGGCCGCGTCGGCTGGACGCCGGAGCCGATCGCTGTGCCGCCGGACGCGAAGGGGCCGGTCGCGGGGCTCGACGGGCTCCGCTGGTCGGATACCGGCGACCCGATGGGCAACTTGCGCTTCGGGGCGGATGTCGCCGAACCGGCCGAAGGACCGGCGGCCGAGGCCATACGCACCGTCTGTCTGTTCCGATTGGACGACCCGGCCGGCGACGCGCAGCCGCCCTCCTTCGAACCGCTCGACGACCGCAACGCCTGGAAGCTCACCCTCCATGCCGGCGGGCGCGAATTCAACGTGGAGTTGCCGCGGCGTTACGTCGAGCCGGGCTGGATTGCGGCCACGGCGGAGGATTCGGGCGAATCGATCATTCCCCGAGCTCTGCCGGCCGGCATCCTCCCGCACGGCGAACAGGGCGTCCGGCTCATCGAACGCTGGGACCGCGCGTACCGCGGCGAACGGCGGGCGGGATGGGACACCGGCCTGGTGGCCGAAGACCTCCAACACGCGGTCGAACAGGGGCTCATCGAGCCGGGCCGCGTGATCGACCTGGGCTGCGGGTCGGGCACCAATGCCGTCTATCTGGCCGGCAAGGGGTTCGACGTCACGGCGGTCGACGTGGCCCCGACCGCGCTGGCCATCGGCCGGGCCAAGGCGGAGGAGGCGGGCGTCGAAGTCCGCTGGCTGCTGGCCGACGTGCTGAACCTGCCCGACTTGGGCACATTCGACCTGATCTTCGACCGCGGGTGCTACCACAACGTCCGCTACGTCGATGCCGCCCAATTCGTGGAATCCATGCGGCAACTGATGCGTCCCGGCTCGCGCGCCCTGATCGTCTCCTGCAACCGCGACGGCCCGCCCGGAGTGCGCGAGCAAACCATGCGCGACGATTTCGCCGAGGGGTTCGAGTTCATCTGGCTGAAGCCGTCGGAAATTCAAAGCGGCGCCGACCCCGACCGCCGCCACGCCTCCTGGTCGTTGATGCTCGAGCGGCGTTGAGTTCCACTTGACCGGCGCCGGGCCATGTGATTTCATTATGATATCTGGGAACTCGCGGGAACGAAAGGGATGGGCCATGCCCGATGTCTTGATACGAGGCCTGGACTCGCAAACGCTCCATCGGTTAAACGCCGATTTCCGCAGCCCGTTAATTCGGTGAGTAAATGCGGGGGTAGAGGGCGGAATTCCCCGGGTTTTTTGAGCCTCGGAGGCCGTTTTACTCATCGATTTATGCCCGCGAAATCGACCAAAACGGCAACGCTAAAATGAGGCCCGTGGCGAGAGAATGGCCGTTTTTTTCGGGAAATTCGCGTTTTGGCCTTGGAGTGCCTCCGGTTTAGTGGTCAAACTGGGGCCCGTCGGAGGGGGTTAATTCGATGAGTTCTCGCACGGAGGTGACCCATGAACGAGGCGAAGTATCCACGCCATCGGCCATCGCGGAGAAGGAACCGACCTGGAGAACCACTTCCAACCACGACGCGGCAAGGCCGCCCCGAGCGCCTGAATGTCGACCTGGACACGGTGTTGACGGTTCTGGCCAACGGGTGCTACCGCCGGCTGGCTCATCAACTTCACGGCTTCGCCGGCGCGAAGCCCAAACGGCTGTACCGCAAGTTCGTCGAAACGCCTGGCACGGTGGAGG
>PWXP01000004.1 GCA_003561895.1 Planctomycetaceae bacterium
CGACTTTGCCCAAGACAATTCCGCCAATGATACAAAGCCCGACCCAGAGAGTCAGGTATTTCTCAAAGACGTTCAGTTGTTTGGTGGGGGTTTCGGCTGCCATGGTTCTGCGTACGGTCTTGTGGTCGGAGTTGGCGTCCACCTTGCCGTCGAGGAATCCGAATATCGGGTCCACGACGGCGAAGACGATGTCGTTGTCGGCGATGATCCGCTCCAGCTTTTCCAGGTCGCGGGGGAAGCTCATCGGCGGGCTGTCCGGGTCGCTCGTTCCGATGACGAACGCCTGGTCGATGTCGCCCCCGGCCACGTCGAACCTCGGCCGTAACGTGGTGGCCGTGTCGTCCTCGCTGCTCAGCAGAAGCACGCTGCGGGGCTTTCGCCGTCCGCGTCCCTGCTGCACGGCCTTGCGGGGAAAGGGTGGCATGAGCCAACCTTTGGATACCCGTGCCGCGATGTCGATGAGTAGTTGCGACTTGCCAGCGCCCATGTCCGCGTCGACGATGCAAAGCTCGCCGCGGGGCAGCCAGGGCTTCCACAGCCATTGCACGCTGCGGGGCTCCACGTCCGCCAGCTTCACGACGCGGGCCGCCTTGCCGTTCAACGAGAGGGGCTTGGAGGCTTCCAGGTACAGCTCCCGGGCCTTGTCCAACTGACCGGCTTCCCTTGCCAGTTCGGCTTCCTCAGTCAGCCGATCCAGTCGAACTTTGTTGAACAGCTCCTCCGCCTGGTTGAGCATGTAAGCGGGCGATTGCTCCTCGCTTTGCTCGTGCTCCCGGTCCGTCGTCTCCAGGAACTGCTCGACGCCCCGCACGGTTTCGTCGGGCCGCTTGGTCGCCGACGCCCAGTCATCGAACCGGGCGCGCAACCGGCTGTTGATTGGTTCGCCGTATTGACGTAGGTGCTCGACGGCCCACTCGCCGACGAGGTTTTCCCAGTTGCCCGCGAACAAGCCACGCTCGCTTCGCTTCTCCGGCCACAGCTTGGCAATGTCGCTGCATACGGCCTTGTTTGTGATCATCGCGGCCAGCACTTCGCGCGGCCTCGATCCGTCTCTGCTTCTTTTGGCATCACTCTTTCTCCCTTCACCGCTGTTGGCATTTCGCCGGTAACGCGGTATAATAGGAGCACTGGTCGCGCCGCACGTAGTTGTGCGGACCGCGTTGGAGCTGCTGGAATGGCCCCCGAGGCTCGTCGCCCCGGGGGCTTTCCCTTTTCATGCCGCCTCCTGCACAACGAAAAGCCCCCGCACGGGACGGCCCCGGCGAGGGCTGATTGTGATCGTGGCCTCGAAAGGCAAAACGCTAAGACCTTCCCCGGCTAAGCAATCGCCCGGGGCCACCCGGCCCGACATCGTTTGAGCCGGGAAACCGAGCTTGCGGCCGAGTACCCCCTGCACGTGGTAACGGCCTGGCTGGGCAACACCCCCAAGGTGGCCATGCGGCACTACCTGACCGTAACCGATGCCGACTTCGACCGGGCGGGGGAACCCGGCCGGCAAGGCGCGTCAAAATGCGCGTCAAAATGCGCTTCAGCCCCTATCGGCCGACATTGGCCCCCATGCGAATCGGCCGACGCAAACCCAAGAGCGGCAAGCACTTAGGCATACATCGGCCGATGGTGACGTATTTCGGCTGGAATCATCAGTGGCGGGGACAGGATTCGAACCTGCGACCTCGAGGTTATGAGCCTCGCGAGCTACCGGACTGCTCCACCCCGCGTTGTGCGACTGGCGACACGTTGAACCTACAACTGCCACCATCATTGTGATTCTACACGATTATCGGGATTTGTCCAGGGCCGGATTTCATTTTTCTCCTCCGCCGCCTGCTTGGACAACGGCACGGATGCAATGCCTCGAAATGCCGGGCCGGCCAGGAAGAAACGAGGCGGTAATCCCGAAAGTGTATTTCGAGCTTGGCGGGTGGGCTTAAAGGCGGCTCAATTGGCGTCCTGGCGCGGGGTGCGCTTGGAATAATTCGGCCGTCTGTGCTAGAATGTAGGAGCAAGGGGTAACCAAACGAAGCGTGCCGGGAAATCCGGCCATAGGGGGGGTAGATAGGCGTCTTGTTGAAGGGGTGCTCAGCACGCATTGTCGGATTATCCCCAGTGCATTCGGGAGGCTGCGTCAGAACCCGAGATGCAACCGGCCCAGGGCCTGTAATGGGGCTCTCGCAAGAAAACCGTTGAGGCTTGTCACATGGCGAATCTTCCTGTTTATCCGCAGCCGGTCAGCCAAGCTCCGGGGGCACGTGCGATACCCGTGGCCCAGCCGTTGCAGGCCGGGGTGGGGCGGCCCGGAGCAAAAGGACACCCCGGTGGTGCACAGCGAGCGAGTTCCGCCGCACCACCGGGTTCCGTCGCCGGGGGAGCGAAGCCTGTTTTGGTCAAAGGGGAACGACCGCTGGCGGCGGTCGACACGCGGGAATCCGAGGACCAGCCGCCGGAAGATTTGACCGAAGTTGCGGTTCGGAACGCCCCCCCGTGGCTGGTCAGTGCGGCGGTCCACCTGCTGCTGCTGATCATTCTGGGGCTGATTGTGGTGGCGCACCACGGTAGCGGGCAGATTGAGTTGCAGTTCGCCGAGGACGACATTTGGGCGGAAGAGTTGGGCGAGCAGCTCGAGATCGACTCGCCGCTGGGGCTGGACAACATCGACATTGTCGACGAGCCGATCCTGACGCCGGAAGACCTGGCCGAGGTACCCGACCCCTTCGCCGCGCCGGTTCCTTGGGAGGAACAGCCGGACGGGCTGACGGCCACCAGCGATCTGGACGCACCGCAAATTGGCTACGCCCTGGATGGCCGGCAGGAGGGGTCGCGGAACACGCTGCTGGGTAAGTATGGCGGTACGCGCAGAACCGAAGAGGCCGTGCAGAGCGGGCTGGCTTGGCTGGCGCGCAACCAGTTGAAGGACGGCTCGTGGAGCCTGATGGGCCCCTACTCCGGCGGCGTGACCGAGGCCGAGGAGAACAAGACCGCGGCCACGGCACTGGCCCTGCTGGCGTTCCAAGGGGCCGGCAATACGCACAAGACAGGCAAGCGGCAGCGGAACGTCACACGCGGCTGGAACTGGCTCATCGAGCGGCAGTTGCCCGACGGAAGCTTCTTCACCGAAGGGCCCATGAACCATCGCTTCTACACCGATGGGCTGTGCACGATCGCCTTATGCGAACTGCTGGGCATGAGCAAGGACGAGCGGTACCGCGAACCGGCCGAGCGGGCGGTGCAGTACCTGCTGAGGTCGCAGGCCCCGCAGGGCGGATGGCGGTACAACGCCCGCGTCGACAGCGACGTTTCGGTGACCGGCTGGATCGTCATGGCACTGCAGAGTGCCCGGATGGCGGGCCTCGAAGTGCCGCAAGTCCATTTCGACGAGGTGATGCGATACCTCGACAGCATCGCCAGCCACGGCGGGGCGAGGTACCCGTACCAGGCGGGCCGGGCATCGACCCTGCCCATGACGGCCGAGGCCATTCTGTGCCGGCAGTACCTCGGCTGGCCACGCGACGACCCCCGCATGGTCGCCGCGCTCGACTGGATTACCGAGAAGCCGAACCTGATCAGCTACGGGCCCGACCGGAACGTGTATTACTGGTATTATGCCACGCAGGTGGCCCACCACATGGAAGGCGAGCACTGGAAGCGGTGGAACGAGGTGATGCGGGAGGCGGTTCCGCGGGCGCAGGTGCAGCGCGGGCGGGAGGCGGGCAGTTGGGACCCTTCGACCACCGACCCGTTCGAATCTCGCGCCGGCCGGCTGTATACCACCTGCCTGTCCATCTATATGCTGCAAGTGTACTACCGGCACCTGCCGATTTACTCGCGCGTGTATACCGATTTGCGTCAAGACGGGCGGAATCCGGCGTTTAGGCCGGAGTGATCGGCTCTCTTGCGGCACCGACCATAACCATCATGTCTGTTCCCGCTCAACCCAATCGTTGTACGAACCCCTGGCAGCGATACGTGATGGCTCTCGATGAAGTAACCGATCGGCTGGAGAGAATCTGCGCGGTGCTGCACGAGGCGGGCATCCCCTATGCTCTCGTGGGTGGCCAGGCTGTTGCCGTTTGGGTGGCTACCCGGGACCCTGCCGCGGTGCGTACCACCAAAGACGTCGATCTACTGCTGGCGCGGGCCGATCTTTCTCGTGCCCGGGCGGCCGCGCAGGCCGCTGGGTTCGACTATTTCGAGGTGCTGGGGGTCGGCATGTTCCTCGATCGGCGCAACCCCAATCCGCGCGCCGGAGTGCATCTTGTCTGGTCGGGGGAGCGGGTCCGGCCGGAGCACCCGTTTCCCGCCCCGAGCGTGGAGCAACGCGAGCGGGTTGCCGGCGCGTTCGACGTCGTTTCGTTGGACGGGCTGGTGCAGATGAAGGTCCAGGCCGGCCGCGACCAGGACCGCGTTCATCTGCGCGACCTGATCGACGTCGGGCTGGTCGACCGCTCCCTGCTCGACCGGCTCCCGCCGGCGCTGGCCGCGCGTCTGGAGCCGCTGCTGACGGAATTGGGGCGATAAGGTGGCAAGGTGATGCGTGGAACTGGTAACGCCGGTGCTAGCCCGACTTATTCATGAAAGATGACTGATGCCGTCGTAAGTTCCTGCTACGGTAATACCTTACTGCCATGCCACCCAAAGGCACTGTGTTTGCGGTCAGCTCGGCAAATACCGCTGTTTCCTGCTATCGTGAATAATTGGGGCTAGAAAGGGCATTCGACTCGAACGGTCGTGTAGAGTTGGCCCGGGTTCAGATCCTCAGACAGCAATACGGCGCAACCGGCGTGCTCGTGAGGGCACGCAACAGCGTGCGGAACATGGTGTGCTGGAGTGGAGAGCAGTTGTCTGCGAGGATCTCTGTCGAATCGAGGAGACGTTGCAGCTCTTCACGGGAGTAGATGTAGGGCTCGAAGGACCGTGGAATGCGGGGCGCCAGCTCCGGGAGCGGTGATGCGGA
>PWXP01000084.1 GCA_003561895.1 Planctomycetaceae bacterium
ATGGTCCGCGCCGTCCTGGAAACCGCGGAACGGCTGCGTTCGCCCGTGGCCATCATGTGCCTCGAAGGCGACTTGCAGGGAAACGGCTGGCGCTACATTCCCGGGCTGGTCCGGGCGGTGGCGCCGTTTCACGACATTCCCATCGCGCTGCACCTCGATCACGCCACCAACCTTGAATTGATTCACCGCGCGGTCGAGGCGGGCTTCTCGTCGGTGATGATCGACGGGTCGGCGCTGCCGTTTGAGGAAAACGTGAAGCTCACCAAGGCCGCCGCCGACCTGGTCAAGCCGCACGGGCTGAGCATCGAAGGCGAACTGGGCCACGTCGGCGGCGCCGACCTGGAGGCGACCGGGCACCACGATTCGGTGTTTACTGAGCCGGAGGAGGTGGTCCGATTCATCGGCGAGACCGGGGTCGACGCGCTGGCCGTGTCGATCGGCACCGCCCATGGGGTGTACGAGGCCGAGCCGGAGCTGAACATCGAGCGGCTGCGGGAGCTGAACGCCGTGAGCCCCGTCCCGCTGGTGCTGCACGGTGGGTCGGGGACCCCCGAGGCCCAGATTCGCGAGGCCATCGGCAACGGTATTTGCAAGCTGAACATCTTTGCCGACTCGCGCATCGCGATGGCCCGGGGGATGAAGCGTTCGGTCGAGGGCCTCACTCGGCCCGACCCGCTGCCCCGCCAGCTTTTTGGTCCCATCAAGGAGGAGGTCGCCGGCGTGGCGGCCGAGAAAATCGCCCTGTTCGGGAGCGCCGACCGCGTATGAGTATGAAACTCCTTGCCATCAGCGATACGTACATCCCCGCGGCGTTCATGCGCGACGGGTTCGCGTCCCTGGGCGAAGTGGGCGTCGAGGTGGAGGTCCGCTCGTGGGAGCACCCGACGCTCATTGAACTCCAGGAGGCCAACCTGGCTGTCGAGCAGGGGGGGCCGGAGGCCGTTGCCCTGCCCGACGAGCTGTTCCGCGGCCTGGACGCCTTCGACTTCCTGTGCGTGCAGTTCTGTCCCGTCCCTCGGCGGATGATCGAGGCGGCGGCTGGTTTGAAGGCCATCGGCGTGCTGCGCGGCGGCACGGAGAACGTCGACGTCGAGCTGGCCACGCGGCGCGGCGTGGCCGTGCTGAACACGCCGGGGCGGAACGCGCGGGCGGTGGCCGAGTGCACCCTGGGCCTGATCCTGGCCGAGGTGCGCAACATCGCCCGGTCGCACGCCTTGTTGAAGCAGGGCATTTGGACCCGCGATTACCCCAACCAAGCGGCCATTCCGGAATTGTGCGAGAAGACCGTGGGCCTGGTCGGCTACGGCGCGGTGGCGCAACTGGTGGCCGGTTATTTGGCGGCGATGGGCAGCCGGGTGATCGCGTTCGACCCGTTCTTCCAGGGCGACCCGGCCCCGGCGGAACTGGTCGACCTGGAAACCCTGCTCGGCAACTCCGACGTCGTCTCGCTCCACGCGCGGCTGACCGAGGATAGTCGGCACCTGATCGGCGCCGAACAGTTGCAGCGGATGAAGCCGACGGCCGTGCTGGTCAATACGGCCCGCAGTGGGCTGATCGACGAGGCGGCCCTGGTTCGCGCGCTCCAAGAGCGGCAGATCGTGGGGGCGGCGCTCGACGTGTTCGACACCGAGCCCCTGCCCCCGGACCATCCGCTCGCGGCGCTGGACAACGTGACCATTGTGCCGCACATTGCCGGAAGCACGATCGACGCCTTCCGAAACAGTCCGAAGATGATGGCCGGGCACCTGCGCCGCCTGCTCGAGGGCGGCCGGCCGGTGCCGATCATCAACGGTGTGGAACCAAACTTTCCCTATGCAACGTAAACCCCAGGCCCGCATGATTCCTGACAATGTAGGGTGGTGACAAGCAAGCCAAGATCCTGGTGGGACTTCGGTCGCTCGGCCGGGCTTGGTTCCAGCGCACGACGTGCCAACGGGCCAAGCGTGGCTTGCGCAGTCCCACCAAGGACTTACGCGACCTCGTCCCACCCTACATGAATAATCCGGGCCGGGCCCCTAGCCCCGAGGAGAAACCGTTATGAAAACCGTATTGATTGCCCCACGAAAGTACGTCCAAGGCCGCGGCGTCGCGGCTGAGATCGGCACCTACGCGAAGCTCCTGGGCACGAAAGCCCTGGTGCTTTGGGATTCGGTCGTCAAGGGAATTGTCGGCGAGACCGTCCTGAAAAGCCTGGAGGCGGCCGGCGTCGAGGTCGTCGACGTCGACTTCCAGGGCGAATCGAGCAAGGAGGAAGCGGCGCGGGTGGCGGGCATCGCGCGCCAGCAGGGCGCGCAGATGATGATCGGCATCGGCGGCGGCAAGGCGCTCGACACGGCCAAGGCCGCCGCGGTTGACACCGGCCTGAAGATGATGACCGTGCCCACCATCGCCTCGAACGACTCGCCCACCAGCGCGGCCACCGTCTGGTACGACACCGAGGGGAACTTCACCGGCTTCGAGTGCTGGCCGTTCAACCCCGACGTCGTGCTGGTCGACAGCCAGGTGATCGCCCACGGCCCGGTCCGCGCGTTCGTGGCCGGCATGGGCGACGCCCTGGCCACGTGGGTCGAGGCCGAGGCGGCGTACAAGACGCGGGCACTGAACCTCGGCGGCGGCGTTTCGACCGGCGCCGCCATGACCCTCGCGCGACTGGGCTACGACACCCTGCTGGAGTTCGGCGTCGAAGCCCGCCGGGCCGTCGAGTTGAACTGCGTCACGCCCGCAGTCGAGAAGGTCATCGAGGCGAACGTGCTGCATTCCGGCCTGGGATTCGAGAGCGGCGGATTGGCGACCGCGCACATGATCGCCAACACCCTGCCCTCCTTCCCCGAGTGCAAGAGCCTCATGCACGGCGAGAAGGTCGGCTTCGGCATCGTCAGCCAGCTTTGCCTCGACGACGAGACCGACGTGGAGGAAATGATCCACCTGGTCGACTTCGAAATCGCCGTCGGCCTGCCGGTCACTTTCGCCGACCTGAACATCGAGGGCATCGGCCGCGACCGGCTGAAGCAGATCGGCGACGTATGCGCCGGCGAGGGTTCGCTGTGCGCCAATCACCCGTTCGAGATCACTTCCGACGGCGTGGTCGACGCCATGATCGCCGCCGACGCCCTGGGCCGTACCCGGAAGGAAGCCCTGGGAATGTAGAACGGCCGGCGGAGGGCGTAGGATGGACATTCCTGTCCGTCGGCGACTGACCATCCGGTACCATGGACATTGGCGTCCGCCGGCAGTGGACGGACAAGAATGTCCATCCTACGGCAAGTTCCCACTGGGCGCTCGGCGAAGTAAGTGAACCGGCGTGGGCCGGCTTCCCCCATGACCATTGCATACGCGCTGTTGTCCGTCTATGCGTTTGCGGGCTTGGTTTACTGGCTATGGACGCTGGCGGGCGTGATTCGGGTGGTGCGCCGCGTGCCCGTTCTGGCGCACGCGACCCCCGCGCCGCCGAGCCGCTGGCCGAAGCTGGCGGTGGTCATCGCCGCCCGCGACGAGGCCGACACGCTCGAGCCGGCGCTGCGGAGCCTGCGGGAGCAGGACTACCCGAACCTCCAGGTGGTGCTGGTCGACGACCGCTCGACCGACGGCACGGCGGCGATCGCCGACGCGGCGGCTGCGTCGGACCGCCGCGTCGAGGTCGTCCACGTGCGCGAACTGCCCGAGGGCTGGCTCGGTAAGGTGTACGCCCTGGCGCAGGGAGCCGAGCGGGTCGAAAGCGAGTGGCTGCTGTTTACCGACGCCGACGTCCACTTCGCCCCCGGCGCCCTGCGGAAGGCGGTGGCCTTCGCCGAGGCGCGCGGGGTGGATCACCTGGCCGCCGCGCCCGACCTGGTCGCGCCCAACGTCCTGATCGAGGCGATGATCCAGGCGTTCCTGCGGGTGTTCGTAGTCGTGCTGCGGCTTTGGGCCGTGGAGGACCCGCACTCGCGGGCATTCGCCGGGGTCGGGGCGTTCAACCTGGTCCGGCGCAGTGCCCTGGAGCACACGCCCGGCTTCCAGTGGCTGCGGCTGGAGGTGGCCGACGACGTGGGCCTGGGCCTGATGGTCAAGCGGCACGGCGGGCGCAGCGCGCTGGCCAACGCGCGCGCGTTGATCCGCGTGGCGTGGTACCCGAGCTTCGCCGACGCGGCGCGGGGGACCGAAAAGGCCTTCGCTTCGGTCGGCTATTGCAGCGTGCCGCGCATGCTATTGATGGCGGGGGCCGGCCCGCTGCTGGAGTTGGCCCCGCTGCTGGTGCCGGTGGCCGCCTGGCTGCCCTTCCCGTACGGCGTGCCGGGCCTGTGGCCGGCCGCGGTTGCCCTGCTCGCCGCGGCGGTGGCGTCGATGGCGGTGGTCAGCCGCTGGAGCCGGCGCCGCATCCTGCCCGCCATGCTGCTGCCCGGCGCGGTGGTCGTCGGCACGTACCTGTTGCTTCGCGCCACGTGGCTTGGGTGGCGGCGGGGCGGCATCGTATGGCGCGGCACCCTCTACCCGAGCCGCCTGCTGCGCGGTAACCTGCGCGTGCGCATTCCGTAGCCCGGTGTTGGAGTTCACGCTTCAGCATGCAAGAGCCGCCCGTCAAAATCCCTCAAAATCGCAAAGCGCCTTTCGCATGGACCACAGAAACTTGCGGTTCTCCCAGACCATCGGCGGTTGTGGGGGTGGTGCCCGCGCACAGATGATTGTATTATTCAACAAGATGAAGGACTGACATTCATGACCATGGGAACCGCCAATTTGGGGAGGTTCTATGCCTACTGAAATGACCGGCCGTTGGGAGGATCTGGTTTCGTGCCCGGAGCTGCAGGGTCGCCATGTGCGAATTACCATTCTCGACCAGCCGACCCCCGAGCCTCACTCTGACGAGTGGATGCAGATGCTGCGCCGACTGGCGGCCAACGGCGTGCGGGTCGCCCATCCAGCCGATGATAGCCGAGAGAGTATCTACGAGGAGACCAAGCAACACTC
>PWXP01000368.1 GCA_003561895.1 Planctomycetaceae bacterium
ACACCCTACAATCCCAAACTTTCCCCCGCGCCCCACGGCGTCGGCCGCTCAGCGTGCGGACCGACGATGCCGCCGAACAACCGCTGCGTTGCTCGCGAGTATTCGCTTGTTTTGGGTCTAGCTCGGCCCAACTGAATCGCTGAGTCTTCACGTTGTCGAGGATCGCCACCCGCATCCGTCGGCCGGCCGGAGACAAGAGCCGCGTCTTGATACCGGCCATGTCCTCGCGGGGCCCACACTCAATCGCGCCTCCCGCGAGCCGGGCGGACATCCGTGCTTTAACGGATTTGCCGACGTTGCGGCCGCCCTGCGGGTCCCCATCCGGCCCGATGATCACGAATACCGGCCGTTTCCCGGGCGGCCCACCCCAGCCGACGGTAGCGAATGAGGCCTTGATCAGCTCGCGGTCGTGCCTCGTACCCGGCCTGAAGAACTGCACGAGCTGATCCAGCCGCCCCCCGCCCGATTCCGGCAGCGGGGGGTGCATGTAGTACGCGCCGGGAAGCGGGGGAAAATGTGGGAATCGCTCAATCGTCTCGTAGTTCTCGACGCTGGCCTGTAGGTCGGCAAAGAATTCGGGTTTGGTGTGGCAGCCGGTCAACTGCGAGTTCCATTCGACGGCGGCCTTGGTGCCGATCCAGGCGAACAGATCTTGCGGGTTGGTCAGGTATCGCGGTTGATGGTCCGGGCCCGGCACGAACAGCCTGCGGCCGCCGACCCGTTTGGGCCAGCCGTCCGTGATGTCCAGCAACCCCTGGCGCAGGGTCGGCATCATCAGGCCCCGCTTCTTGTCGTTCTCGTCCCAGGTAAAATTCGAAAATACTGGCACGCGTTCGGGCTCGTCCTCAGCTGGCTCCACGGTCTCCGCGTGGCGCTCCAGGTATCGTCGCAGTTTCGGTCCGTCCGGGTACTTCACAAGAACCGCACGGACATCCTTCATCCCTTCGGGAGGCATCGCCCATTGCACTTCCCGCCCGAGCCGGGTGGCCAGCCCCTGGGCGAGCTTCGTCGCGCCATCCTTCCCCGGGCATCGCCCATCCGGCTTCCGGTCGTTCTCTCCGACGACGATAATCACTCGCTGTGTGTTGGCGAGGAGGGCGGCCAAGTGGTCGATGCCGCCCGTACATGAGGGTCGGCCGACGGCTGCCAGGCCGTGCGACAGCATGACGGCAGTGTCGGACGGCCCCTCAACCACGAACGCCGGCCCCTTACATTTGCTCCAGCCCGACGCGACAATCAGCCCTCGCTGGCTGCCCCGGATCGACCGTTTCTGGCCGGTCTCGGCATCTCGGACCGAGATGCCGATGACTTTTCCCTCGCCGTCCTTTTCCGGGAATGTCCAGGCATGACGTTGCCGATACCAGCCGGCGCCCATCCGTTTCAGGGTCCGGACGGGCACCCCGAGATGCTCCGCCAAGGCCTGTAATTGTTTCGCCGATGCAGCCTTTTTTAGGTTGTCCGCTTGATGGGCCCATTTCTGTCCATTCATCGCATGTGTCGTACTCATGGGAGGGGCCTCCATTGCCTTCGGGGTTTCGGGGTGGATCGATATCGGATTCCCTGTTGTTGCGTCGGGAAGAGTGCGGATGGGTACAGACCCAGCGCTTCGACGATGTCATCGAACTCGCACCCGACATGGCAGTAGAGCAAGATCTTGCCGTCGTGGCCTTCAGCGACGGACAGGCTGTTTTCATGGTCCAGGTGGGCCGGACACAGCGCGCTCCAGCCGGTAACGCTCTTGCGGACGCCCCTCAGCAGGCTCAGCAGCTCCTCAACGGTCAGCGTGCGTTTTTGGAGGAGCGGGTTCGATGCGTCGACCTGCCGCGGCGGCGGGGGCAGGGGTCGTGGCCGCCCCAACGCGTCACAGTAGGTGGCGTCGATCGGCCCGGACGGCGGCGGTCGTCGGGGTTTCAGATCCGGCCGATTCACTCGCGGTTTGGAGGGCCGGGCTTGCCGGCGCTTACCTTCCTCGTTAGAATGCATTTGTCGATCCTTTCAATGCGGCAGCGTCTTCCGGGTCAGGCGGACGCTGCCGCGTTAATGCGGCTTCTTTGGGCACGCTGTCGATTTCCGACGGCGTGCCCCATTTCCCGTATTACTCTTGCCTCTCCCCCTGACCGACTACGGCGTCTGGTACGGCGGCTCCGAGCCCCTGGGAGATGAGCGCGTCAAGCTGTTCTCGCGGGATCAGCAGCCGCCCCTTGGGCCCGCTGCCGTCAATCCGAATCGCCGTAATCCGTTGCTCGGAAATCCATCGGCGAACGGTAAAGGGCGACCGCCCAACCAGTTCGGCGAGTTCCTCGACCGTCAGGTGCGGTTTCTGGCGTTTTTTCAGTTGCGAACGAACGTCATAGACGGCCGATCGCAAATCAGCCAGTAAGTCGAAAATCTGTACGAGCCTGTCGTCTTCGGTTGGTGCTGGTGAGGCATCTCGCTGCCGCATGATGGTTGTCATCGCGTAAGTCCTCCGTGCGGTCCGACGATGGGGGCAGTTACTTGGGCGTGCCAAATGGACCGCTCTATCTCGGTTGCCGCAAAATACATGGCGCGAGCAGAGACCGAGAGCCGGCAGGAGCGACGGGAGAGATCGCGCATGAGAATAATGCGCGATAATCAGCGGAACCGGGAGTCGCAGTTCCGCCCGCAGAATGTGGCCAGAATAATTCAAATTGATGCGGCGGAAGGGTCTGGCCGACCGCCGACGAGGCTCAACCCGGAGCCTCCATCCACCGCACATCTATATCGCACCGTGCACAGCCTGGCAAGGGTAGGTCACAATATATTTTCGGTCGACCTCGTATGATGCAGCCACTCGCCTACCAGGCCACCATTGAATCGCACCGGCAGGGCCGGGCAAGCTGGCCGATCATCTCCCGCTGTGCCGCCAATGCGATATCGCCTACCCGTCCCAGAAGGGCGTCCGTCACCACCTGTTCTGGTAGCTCCAGAACAACCAGGCTGTCATGCACGGCCACCAGGGGGAGCCCCTCGGACACCAACGTGTACGCAACAGATTTCATCACCTCGTCGGCCGCCAAAAGCACCCGTTGGCGGCGCACCTCGGCGTCGAAGGCCGGCCCAATCACTTGACCCGAGGCTGTTCGCTCACACCGTTTCAGGGCACGCTCGATGATTCGATCGTCCGCAGGAAAATCGGACTCACCGGCCTTCCGGCGCAGGGCGTGAATGGCCTGCCACGTGCGATTTCGGCGGTTTTTGTCAAGCAGGTCGTTCCGTATCGCTGCGTCGATCGTCTGGGCAGACCCCGAGTGGGCAAATAGTTCGGCACCCTGCTGTAGTGTTAGCCCGAGGGCGCGCGTCAGTCGAGTAAACACATCTTCGGACGCTACATACCCCAACTCATAGACCACGTTTTCGATTAGAATTCTCCGAAGCTGCTCAGCCTGGCTCCCACCGATGTTCAGGCCGTAGTCCTCCAAAGCGACGCTCAACAACGACGGCGACAACCCCAACGGAATCACCTCCATCAGGACCTCGGCCAGGCGCCTGTATTTATCCGACTCGTCCTGCGACAGTTCAACAAACCGCTCATCCGCTCGTGGAACGGGTCCGCTGTTGCTTCCGTGGCGGAACAGGTCGATGGCGAGCGTCTCGATCGGGTCCGAGGTTTCCAGGAAATGGTGAAGGAGTCGGCTAGGGGCCCCGGTACGTTGTCTCGTGTACACGGCCGCCAGGCAGCGCATTCGCAGTTCTGGCAGGGTCGCCACCAGGAACACGTGGCCCTCACGAGGCCGGAATACCGGTAGGCCCAGTGAGCGGACGGCCGTCAAGTCGGGGTTCCGGGCTCGGATGGTCGGCACGATGCTGTACTTCGGCTGAGGGATTGCTCTGGCAAGCGGTTTAGCCACCATGGCCGATCGTACAAGGTCGCGCCATGCTCGTAACGACCGATTGCACGTTACCCATACCCCCCAAAACTCAGGGTCAAACGGAAGGCCACCACGAGCGGTGCGGGGAATGCATGCCGGCAGGTTATGTTCGTCGCGGAGGGTATCAGCAATCTTCGCCAGCCACTGCTTCAGGTGCTGGGACTCGTACGCCAAGAATCCTTGTTCATCGAACTCAACGATCCGTTTGTTGCCTTGCAGAGTCCATCGAAAACACCGGCGGGCTTTCGGATCCCCCAAAAGGTGAACACACGCCTCCGCGAAGCGGTGCTCATTCTTTTCTCGAATTGCTTCGCGTTGGTCTGGAGCCACCCGGAGACATGGCCGATCCGGTCCCCCGACCGCGATTGCCGCCCGTACATCGACCCCGATTCCCAGCGGCGCCGCAGGGCGTGGGTACCCCGCCGATTTTGTAATTCTACCGGGTGAGGATTTTCGCTCGCCGGGGGGAAGTTTGGCGGCGAGCATGGTCGTCAACCTATCTACTTGCCGCTCCATTTCATCCGCCACTTCGGGAGGCGGCTTCGGAACGATAAGAGGGGGTAGCTGGCTGGCCGCGACCGCCTCCTCGATGTTCCGGGCCTCGGCCGCCAAAGACTCGTATACCTGAAAAATGCCCTTGATGACCCTCACAGCCAGTTCGAGCGCCGGATCATCCCGGCTGCCCCCCTTGCACGCTGCAACGATCTGGCGACACGTTTCCTCATCCTCAGGCAACTCGACCCCCGTGTAACACCGCACCAGCCGGCAGATTGGCGTGGGTTTGTCACCTACCTGTCCACGGCACCGCCTTATGTGCTGATCGAGCAGCGCGATGTCGACCAAACGCGATGACGCTGAATAGCCCCACAATCTCGCCAGTGACTCTGTGTCGTTGGGCCCTCTGAAATGGGCCTCCAAAGCCCAGTGTAGTTTGGCCACATCGTAGCAGACGAGAGCGCTCTCCTCATGCTGGCCGAGAAAACCGCCAAACTCAGTCGGAAGGAGCAGCGTGGCCACCGTGCCGGTAGCCGCCGCACCCAGCAGCGGAAGTCCGGTCTCCGGCGGTGCAAAAAGTACCAGCGCGACCTCGTCACCCAACCTGTCTCCGTTCCACCACACGGGTCCGCTTGTCATAAGAGCCCCCATCAGTCGGTCGGATGACCCGGCACCGCCAGCGAGAAACTCTCAATGGCCGACCTACGGTTTCGCGGGGTCAAGTGACGGTATCTCCGCCTCATGGCCTCGGTTTGATGCCCCATGAATTCATCGATTACCCGCTGGTCCACGCCGGCCGCCGCCAAGTTCGAGGCGAAAGAATGGCGATGGGTATGAAACCCGACCTTGAACCAGTTCTTACTACTATCGAGGCACCACTCTGTCCCCCGCATGGGTTGCCAAAATCCCGTATTCGCCCGATCGGGTGTAAACGGCTGGAGGGTCTCGCCGTCGCATATTACATATTGCCCCATCGGACGCTTCTGATACCAATCGAGCAGGATGGCCTTCAGCTCCGGATGCAGGTCGACCCTGCGCGTTACTTCCCTTTTGCTCTGGGACTGCTTTCGGCTGCGGGCGTATACATAGTCATCATTGAAGTCCACGTCGCCCCAGCCCAGCCGCAACACCTCCCCACGGCGCATCCCCGTGTATGCGGGAATGGCGTGCAGCAGAAAGAACGCCTCCTCCTACGCCCGGGCTCGCATCGCAGCCAGAAGCTCGGCGATTTCCTCCGGAGTCAGGTACAGCCTTTCCCAGAGGTCCAGGATTTCGCCCTCGCTCACCCCACCGCGCTCGATGATCCGCTCGATTTCGGCGACAGTACGGAAAGGCGGCCGATCCGTGCCCCCCTTGATGACTGGCACCTCCGATGCGGGCGAAACGGTCAGGTACTGTTGCCTCACCACCCATTTGTAGAATTGGACCAGCGTCGTCCGCTCTTTAGACACCGTGACCGCATCCCGCGTCGCCAGACGTTCCTGCAAAAAACGGACCAGGTCAGCTTGGACAACGCGATCGCACGAGGCATCGGCGCGGTGCCCTAAGTGCCTCAGCAGGTGACGCAGATGCACCCCCTGCAGGTAGTGGTAAGAAGGGGCCAACGCATGTTTCTGGGCTTCGAGGTATTGCTCCGTAAGCGAACGGGTTGAGGGTGCCCGTCCTCTTTGGGAAGAGGTCGGGCCGGTGCGTGTGCCCCCACCTAGGATGAAATCAGCAGGGTCCACGCGGGGGGGCAGTTCAATTAAGCCGATATGCAGGCGGTGAATCGTCTGCTCGACCGACCTTTTGGCAGCCTCCGCATCGTCCTTCTTGCGGACCTTCAGCGACCGTTTGTACTCTCTACCCCGAAATCGAAAGCGGACGTGGTAGATGCCATCTTTGCAGCCGAGGTTTGCCATTTCGTGCTCCGGTGTGAAGTGGACATAGCGTGTCCGAGACTGGCCCCGCGCGCCCGGGCTCGATTTGCCACACGGTACAACACGATTGCCAGATGGGTCACTTATGAGTCACCAGCGCCCTATTATACCGGTGACTCCGGAGGCAAGATAGTGGCGTAAGTCCTTACACAGTAAGGAGTGCCGAAGAGAGGACTTGAACCTCCACGGGCCTAAGCCCACTAGGTCCTGAACCTAGCGCGTCTGCCAATTCCGCCACTTCGGCGCCCGAACTTCACTTCTTTATAAGCAAGAATCGGTTTGCAGGCAAGCCCCCCTTTTCGAAATTTTTCTGCACGCCCGGGACAACGAAGGCGGCCGGCGGATGGCCGCGGCGGCTGCAGGGCACCGTCGTTCGAACTGCCTCTCACGTGGCGCTGCGATGCCCTTTGGGGTGGAGGGGGGGCGCGAACGCTTCACTGCTCGCCGGCGCTGCGAAAACGGCGCCGGAAGCCGTCGGTCATCACCACGCGGTGGTGCGTCTTGTCTCCGGCTACAATCAAGGCGTCGAGTTCGCCAGGCAGCAGGTCGAGACCCTCCGGGCCGAGCACGCTCAGGGCGGTGGCCCAAATGTCGGCGGTCAGGGCGTCGGGGCCGATGACCGTAACCGAGGAGGCGGTTTCGCTGGGCTGTCCGGTGCGGGGGTCGAGGATGTGGCTGCGGCGCCGGCCGTCCACTTCGAAGTACCGCTGGTAGCCGCCGCTGGTGCATACGGCAACGTCGGTGGCGAGGATCGAACCGAGCTTGCCGTGGCCAAATGGGTCCTGGAGGTCGATGGTCCACGGCTCGCCGCTCGGGGTGGGGCCGAAACAGCGGATGTCGCCGCCGAGGTTCACCAGTGCGCCGCGCAAACCGTGCCGCTTCAACGTTTCGACCGCGCGGTCGATGGCGTAGCCTTTGGCAATTCCACCCAAATCGAGTTCGACGCCGGCCTGTTCCTTCACCGCGCCGGCATCGGTCAACCGCACCTGGCTCCAATTCGAAGCGGCCCGGGCGGCGGCCACGTCGGCGTTGGCGGGCGGCCTGCCGCTTTGGGCGGCCTGCCGCCACAGTTCGATCTGCGGCAGGCAGGTTACATCGAACGCGCCACCGGTTTCGGCATACGCCCGGCGCGCCGCGTGGAGGACGGCCATCGTCGATGCTGAAAGGGGTACCTCGACGTCGGCCCCGGCGCGGTTGAACCGGCCTACCTCCGAACGGTCCAACCAGGCACTGAGCTGGGCCTCGAGCGTGCGCAGGGTGTGCTCCGCCTCGCGCAGCGCGTCGGCGGCGCTGCGGTGCTCGGCCGGCCGGACGACTGCGGCCAGCGTGCCGTCGGTCCCCATCACGGCCTCAAGGCGATGGGGCATGATGCCCCACGCGGGGGCTCCCGTTCCGCCGGTCTGCCACAGCCCTACCGCCACCAGAGCGATCAGGGCGGCAACGCAAAAGGCACCGATTAGGCCCTCTCGGGGCATGGCCAACCTCCAAGAAAAACGGGCTCATTCGTTACTAGGTGCAGACTGCTTTTTCGGGGGACGGCGCAGCGGCGTGTGCCTACTATCTTGGCGCGGCCTGCACCTAGAAGCGGAAGAGCCAAAAAACATATTCTACCGGCGGCACTTGCATCGGGGCAAGATGTGTAAGAAAATAGGGGTAGTAGGAGCCCTTCTCCGATGCGCCGTTTCCTTTCCCTTTTTTCTCGTTGACACTCCGCAGGGCCCGAAGTAGGCTAACCACATGGCAGTAAAGAAAAGACGCGAGAGTTGGACGGAGATTCTCATCCGCCAGGGGGGCGTCGGCTCCGACCAGGTTGCCGAAGCCGTCCAAATGGCCGACGAAACCGGGGCGAAAGTGCCCGATACCCTCCTCCGCTTGGGGTATGCGACCGGCGAGGAGATTATGCAGGCGATGGCCGAGGAGCACGGCTTCGACTACGTAAACCTCGCCGAGCTGGCCATCCAGCCCGCCGTGGTCGAACTCGTCCCGGAATCGGTGGCCCGCGAGAACGTGATCCTGCCGATGGCCGAGACCGACGGCGAGCTGAAGGTGATTGTATCCGATCCGGACGATTTCGAGACGTTCGAGAAGCTCCGGTTTATTCTCAACCGCCGCGTGACCCCGGTGCTGGCCCCCCGCGAATCGATCCTGGAGGCCATCAACCGGTACTACGGCCAGACGGTGGGCGAGAGTGCCGACTCGATGCTCCAGGAGTTTACCGACACGGCCATCGACTTCACCGAGACCACGGAGGACGAAGGGGCCGAGGAGGAGGTCGACGAGAGCAGCGCGCCGATCGTCCGGCTGGTTCAGCTCATCATTAATGAGGCCGTGCAGCTTAGGGCCTCCGACATCCACATTGAGCCGTTCGAGGACCGCATTCGGGTGCGGTACCGGATTGACGGGGTGCTGATGGAGCGCGACAGCCCCCCCCGGCGGCTGCTTGGTGCCCTGCTCTCAAGGGTCAAAATCCTTTCGAAATTGGACATCGCGGAACGGCGCCGCATGCAGGACGGGCGGATCAAGGCGACCGTCGGCGAGAAGGAGTTGGACCTGCGCGTCAGCGTCATCCCAACCAACCACGGCCAGTCGGTCGTCATGCGTCTGCTCGACAAGGACAGCATCAAGGTGGGGATTCGCCAGTTGGGCTTCTCCGACGAAGACTACACCAAGCTGCGGGCCCTCATTCAGCGCCCCAACGGGATCATTCTGGTGACCGGTCCGACGGGCTCGGGGAAGACGACGTCGCTGTACGCCGCGCTGAACGAATTGAACACCCCCGACCGCAAGATCATCACGGCCGAGGACCCCGTCGAATACTACCTCGAAGGGATAAACCAGGTGGAGATTCGTCACAACATTGGCCTGGATTTTGCCAGGGTGATTCGGGCCATGCTGCGTCAGGCGCCGAACGTGATTCTGGTGGGCGAAATGCGCGATCTGGAGACAGCCCAGATGGGAATCCAGGCCTCTCTTACTGGACACTTGGTATTCAGTACACTGCACACGAACGATGCGCCCGGCGCCGTTACACGTTTGATCGATATGGGGGTACCCGCCTATCTGGTGGCCAGCAGCGTGGTGGCCATCATGGCCCAACGCCTCGTCCGCGTGGTCTGCCAGAAATGCAAGCAGAGTTATGTCCCCGGGACGTCCCAATTAGAGGCGGCCGGCATTACACCCGAAATGGCCAGGAACGCCAGCTTCGCCAAGGGGCGCGGGTGCGGCGCATGCCAGGGGCAGGGATACCGCGGACGGCTGGGCCTTTTCGAGATGTTGATGATGTCGTCGAAGATTCGCGAGCTGACCTTCAACGAAGCGGCGACCGAAAAAATCCGCCAGCAAGCGATCACCGAAGGCATGCGGACCCTCTATTGGGATGGGATCGACAAGGCCATGCGGGGTGTTACCACGCTCGAGGAGGTATACCGCGTGGCACACCGTGCCGAAGGAGATTAGCCACCCAAACGAAGGGTGTCTTGGCCGCCTCCCCGCCACGTGCAAATCGGCAATCGGCTGGAGAGTGCGGAGAAACGTGGGATAATTCCATTACCAGGCCGGTCCGGCCTCTACTTCCGAGTTCTCATCCTGGGCTTCCCGGGAGCCGGCCCCAGAACCAACTAGGACGTATCGCATGGGCACAATCCTCATTGACAAACTCTTGCAGACCGTCGTCAACCGCAAGGCCAGCGACTTGCACATTACCGTGGGCCAGCCCCCCGTCTTGCGCCTAGACGGCCGTCTGGTGCGGCTCGAAACCAAGGTGCTCGAGCCGGCCGACACGATGGCCCTGATGAAGAGCATTACCCCCGACCGGTGCCAGCAAGAGTTGCAGGAAGTGGGGGGCGCCGACTTCGGGTTCGCATTCGGCGACTTGGCCCGGTTCCGCGTGTCCATTTTCAAGCAGCGCGGCAACGTGGCCATGGTGTTGCGCCAGATCCCCAACAAGCTCCTGAACTTCAATGACCTCGGAACGCCCCCCGTCCTGGCAAAACTGTGCGAACGGCCGCGGGGGCTCATCTTGGTGACCGGCCCAACCGGCTCCGGCAAGACTACCACGCTGGCGGCCATGATCGACTACATGAACGATCTGTTCGATCACCACATCATCACCATTGAAGACCCGGTCGAGTTCTACCACCCGCACAAAAAGTCGACCATTAACCAGCGGGAGATCGGCGTAGACGTGCCCAGCTTCGCCGAGGCCATCCGCCGCGCATTGCGGCAGGACCCCGACGTGATCCTCGTGGGCGAAATGCGCGACCTGGAGACCATCGAGGCGGCCATCACCGCAGCGGAGACCGGGCACATCGTCTTCGGCACCCTGCACACGACCGGGGCCCAGGGCACGGTCAACCGCATTATCGACGTGTTCCCCACCAGCCAGCAGGAGCAGATCCGCACCCAACTTTCCACGGCGGTCATCGGCGTGCTTTCGCAGGCCCTGCTGCCGAAAATCGGCGGCGGACGCGTGGCCGCCTACGAAATGCTCGTGGTCACTCCGGCCATCGCCAACCTCGTCCGCGAGAACAAGACGTTCCGCATCACCTCGTCCATCCAGACCGGGCAGAAGATCGGCATGCAACTGCTCGACGACCACATGTTCCGGCTGTGGCGCGACGGGGTGGTCGAGAAGCGCGAGTGCCTGTTCCGGGCCAACCAGCCCGAGGACCTCGCCGGCAAGATCGCCCGCGCCGAACGCGGCCTCCTCGAAGACGAGGACGAAGCCCGCTCCCGAATGGAAAGCGCCACCAAGGGATAAATGACGAACCCCTAACCCCTAACCCCTAACCCCTAACCCCTAAATCATGGCCATTCGGCGTATCGGACAAATCCTGGTCGACCTGGGCTTCATCACCGACGACCAGTTGGAAAACCTGCTCGAGGAGCAGCAACAGCGCAGCGGCGAGATGCTCGGGCAGATCGCGATCAACCTGAACCTCATCAGTGAGGAGCAACTCGCCCAGGCGCTGGCCGAGCAGATGAACATGCAGGTGGTAAACCTGGGCGACATGGTCATCTCGCCCGAGGTGATCGGCATGCTCACCGAGCCGATGGCCCAGCTTTATCGGGTGGTGCCCATCAGCTTCAAGGACAACGTGCTGACCATCGCCATGTGCGAACCGCAGAAGCTGTCGGTGGTGGACGAACTGCGGAGTTTCCTGGGCTATGAGATCCGGCCGGCGGTGGCCACCGAACGCGACGTTACCCGGGCGCTGGAGCGGTACTACGCGGCGGGCGGCGAGAGCGTCGAGACGCTCATTGCCGATATGGAGCAGGACGACGAGCTGCAGGCGGCGGTGAAGGCCCTGGAGACCGAAGGCGCGCTCGACCTGAGCAGCGCCGAGGCCCTGGCCGACAGCGCCCCGGTGCGCAAGCTGCTGAACATGGTGCTCCTGCTGGCCATTCGCGACCACGCCAGCGACCTGCACTTCGAGCCGTTCGAGAAGGAGTTCAAGATTCGCATTCGGGCCGACGGCGTGCTGTACGAGATGGTGCCCCCGCCGCGGCACTTGTCCTTGGCCATCACCACACGCATCAAGGTGATGGCGGACCTCGACATTGCCGAGCGCCGCCTGCCGCAGGACGGGCGCATCCGCCTGGCCGTGGGCGGCCACCCGGTCGATCTGCGCGTGAGCGTGCTGCCCACCATGTTCGGCGAGAGCGTGGTCATGCGCATTCTCGACCGCTCGGTGGTCATGCTCGACCTGAACGCGGTGGGCCTGGACTCGACCACCCTGGCCTTGTTCCGCGAGGTGATCCGCAAACCGAACGGCATCGTGCTGGTGACCGGCCCGACCGGCTCCGGCAAGACCACAACGCTGTACGGGGCGCTGAACGAGTTGAACACCCTCGAGGACAAGCTCATCACCACCGAGGACCCGGTCGAGTACGACATCGACGGCATCATCCAGATGCCGGTCGACGCGAGCATCGGCAACTCGTTCGCCTCCTGCCTGCGGTCGATCCTGCGGCAGGACCCCGACAAGATCCTGGTGGGCGAGATCCGCGATCTGGAGACGGCCGAAATTGCCGTTCAGGCGTCGCTGACCGGCCACCTGGTGTTCAGCACCCTGCACACCAACGACGCGCCGAGCACGGTCACGCGGCTGCGCGACATGGGCGTGCCGCCGTTCCTGCTGACGGCCACGCTCGAGGCCGTGCTGGCGCAGCGGCTGGTGCGAAAAATATGCCAACAATGCCGCGAGCAGACGATGCCCAGTACCGACACGCTCGCCCAGCTCGACCTTTCCCCCGACGACGTGGTGGACAAGAAGTTCTTCCGCGGCCGGGGCTGCGCGGCGTGCAACGGGACCGGCTTCAAAGGGCGCACCGGCCTGTTCGAGTACATGCCCATCAACGACCACGTGCGCGACGAGATCAACCGTGGCGGCTCCACCGAGCGGCTGCGCGACGTGGCGCTGCAAAGCGGCATGCGCCCCCTGCGGCCCGCCGGACTCGAAAAAATATACGCCGGAATCACCACCGTCGAAGAGGTGATCCGGGAAACGGTCGTTGAGGCCTAGAAGAAGTTGTTAGTTGCTAGTTGCTAGTTGCTAGTAACGCGCTCACGCAACTAACAACTAGCAACTAGCAACTAGCAACTAACAACTAGCAACTATTTCGCTGGAGCCGAACCATGCCAACGTTTCAATTCGAGGCCATGGACGCCACGGGCCAGGAAATCAAGGACGTGATCGAGGCGCCCAGCCAGGACGAAGCCCAGGCCACGATCCGCCAGATGGGCTACTTCGTCACCAAACTGTCCGTGAAGAAGGCCCGCAAAACGGCGGGTGAGAAGAAGGGGGCGAAGAAGACGGGCAAGACGTTCGCCCTCGGGGGCGTGAAGTCGAAGGCCCTGTGCACGTTCACCCGCCAGTTGTCCATCCTCCAAGACGCCGGCCTGCCCATCCTCCGCAGCCTGAAGGTCCTCGAGCAGCAGTCGAACCCCGGCGCGCTGAAGAACTCGCTGATCGACGTGTGCGAGGAGATCGAAAGCGGGGCGACCCTCTCGGAGGCCATGTCGAAGTGCCCCAAGGCCTTCAACCGCCTGTACGTGAACATGATCAAGGCCGGCGAGGCCGGCGGCGCCCTGGAAGTCATCCTCAAACGGCTGGCCGAGTTCCAGGAGCGGTCGGAAGCCCTCCGGCGCAAGATCAAAGGCGCCCTGGTCTACCCCATCACCGTGGTCACCTTCGCCGTGGGCATCCTCGTGTTCATCATGGCGCGGATCGTCCCCTCGTTCATCGAGATATTCGAAGACTTCGACGCCGAACTGCCGGCCATGACCGTGCTGCTGATCCAAATCTCGGACTTCGTGGTCGTGTACTGGTGGACCATTCCGGCCGTCCCCTTCGCGTTCTGGCTGTTCATCAAGCTGCTCAGGAAGTTTTCGCCGGGGCGCGTCGGGTTCGACCAGTTCCTGCTGAAAATGCCCATCTTCGGCCAGCTCGTCGAAAAGAACACCGTCGCCCGCACCATGCGCACCCTCGGCACCCTGGTGGCCAGCGGCGTGCCCATTCTCGAAGCGCTCCACATTACCAAGGAAACCGCCGGCAACGCCGTGTTCGAAAACCTGTACCAGAAGGTGTACGAGTCGATCCGCGAGGGCGAATCCATCGCCGCGCCGCTGAAGGAGCACTCGCGGGTGGCCTTCCACCCCATGGCCGCCTTCTTCTGGTTCCTGTTCATCGCCGGGCCCATCGGCCTGCTGCTGTACATGACCAAACTCCACAAGCGGGTGCTCGACGACATGGTGGTGAACATGGTCGACGTGGGCGAGGAGACGGGCGAGTTGGACACCATGCTGTACAAGGTGGCCGACACGTTCGACGACGAGGTGGCCGTGATCACCGAGAGCCTCATGAGCCTCATGGAGCCGCTTTTGATCATCGGCCTCGGCGGCGCCGTCGGGTTCATCGTCATCGCCCTGTTCATGCCGCTCATTAGCCTGATCCAGACCCTGACCTAAAAAAGGGGGGCAACCCATGAACCGCAGCGCATTTTGGCCGAAGGGACCGGAACCGTGGTACACCACGTACCGCCGCCACCGGCCGGCTCGCCCGGCCCGGAGCGATGGTCCGCGGGCTAACGCCGCATCCACCACGTACAGCCGCCACGCATGGCCATTCCAGAATCCAAAATCCAAAAGCCAAAATCCAAAATCAAGACCCGCCTTTACCCTCGTCGAGCTGCTGGTGACCATTACCATCATCACCATGCTGGCCGGCCTGGTCCTGGGCGGGCTGCGCATGGCCCGAACCGCCGCCCGCGAAATGAAAACCAAAAGCACCATCGCCAAGCTCGATGAGATCATCATGCGGATGTACGCGGGGTACGAGCATCGAAGGGTGCCCATCGATACGAGCGGCATGGACCCGAACGCAGCCGCGCGGGAGCGGCTGGACGCGCTGCGCGACACGATCCAGATGGAAATGCCCGACTCGCTCTCCGATCTGGAATTGACCGAGGGGCCGCGGTCCGGCATTGCCCGGCCGGCGCTGCACCGGGGGTACGCGGCGCTGGGCAACCCGACCGACGAAGCGTCGGCCGTATGCCTTTACCGCATCGTCAGCATGGCCCACCCGCGCGAATTGCAGCACTTTAGCACCAACGAGATCGGCACGGCCGGCGGCTTCCCCGTGTTCGTCGACGGGTGGGATAACCCCATCCGGTTCATTCGCTGGCCGTGGAGGTTCGAGGAGTCGGACATTCAGGGCTCCGTGCCCGACCCCGCCACCGACAGCTTCGACCCGCGCCTGACGCGCCCGCTGGTCTATTCGGCGGGGGCCGACGGGCAGCCGGGCATCAATGCGAGCACCGGCGCTCCGGACGACAATTCGCGCCACGACAACATCCACAACCACCGGATGGAGATCCGCTGACATGGCACCGGCATCGCCCCTCACCAGCGCGAAAATTGCGACACTCCCCCGGCTTGCGCGGGGGAGCCTCACGCTCTCCGCTACCGCCCCGCGCCCGCCCCGCGCCTCGGCTCGATGCCCCCGGCTTGCCCGGGGGAGCGTCACGCTCTTCGCTACCGCGCCGCGCCGCGGCGCCACGCTCATCGAGTTGGTCATGGTCGTTTCGCTGTTGGTCATCCTGGCCGCCATCGCCATCCCCAGCCTGAACCTGGCCGGCGGGCAGCGGGGCATCCGCGAGGCGGCCCGGAACGTGAACGTGTACCTCAGCGCCGCGCGGAACCGCGCCATGGCGACCGGGCGCCCGGTGGGCGTCGCGCTGCAGCGGTTCGAAAACAACGCGAACGTCTGCTTCGTGCTCGAACGCGTCGAGGCCCGGCCGCCGTACGCCGGCGACACGATCAACTCGCGGGCCCAGGTGTACTTCGAGGGTAGCGACTTGAAGGCCGAACTGTCCGGGTTTAGTGCCGACATGGTGCGGTCGGGCGACCGCATTCAGTTCGACCATCAGGGCGCATGGTACGAAATTGACACACTGGATGAGGCGGAAGTTACTCTTAAATTTGATTCAAGCCGCTTCTACCCGTGGCCCAACGATCCGGGTCGGTCACGCCCCATGTCCTATCAAATTCAGCGACAGCCTTTGACGTCGGAAAACGGCTTTTATGTGTCGATAACCCGCCCGGTGCAGCTCCCGATCGACTCGGTCATCGACCTCGGCTTCTCCGGCGTGGGTAACGGGTCGGACGCCACGCTGTTCGCCTCCGGGGGCGACATGAGCCCGGTGATCATCATGTTCTCGCCCAGCGGCGGGCTCGACAGCGTATACGTGGGCGGCGTGCGCCACACGGTCACCGAACCGGTGTTCCTGCTCATCGGCAAGCGGGAACACATTCCTCCGGCACAGCCCGAAGACGCCAACTGGCAGGACGGGGAAAGTTTGTGGGTGTATGTGAGCCCGCAAACCGGAATGGTCAACACGGTCGAAGTGGCAAACGACACAAGCCTGGCGGCCTCGCGGGAATTGGCTTGGCAGGCCGAAACCATGGGAGGCCGTTAGTATGAACTTTCAACAGTTCCATCCACCGCGTCGCGCCGCGGCCGCCCGCCGGGTGCCCGGCTCGGCCCGCTCGGGCGTCAGCCTCATGGAGGTGCTCATTTCCATTTTCGTGGTGTCCATCGGGTTGTTGGGCATCGCGGCGCTTATTCCGGTGGCGAACTACGCTTTGGTGGAAACGAGCAAGGCGGACCGCACGGCCGCGTGCGGTCAGGCCGCCATCCGCGACATCCGCGTGCGAAGATTGGCCGATCCGGTGATTTGGCCTCTCAGCAACGACGACCTGCTGAACAACGGAAATACCTATGCCATCGATCCGTTAGGGACCGGCGGAGACTTCGGGGCCGTCCCACGCGTCGATTATTCGAATATGCCCGCTGATGTCCGAGAGCGAATCTTCTACTGGCACGACGACCTGCTGTTCGATATGCGCGAGGGGACATCGGAGCGGCCGCGAGGGTTTCCGGCCCACGGCAACGCGCCGATATCGGAACGGTCCTACTCGTGGTTCTTGACGGTTACGCCCGCGCCACGGCGTTTAAATATTTCGGTAGTCGTGTGCTACCAGCGCGATCTGAGCGCAGCGAACCAGACCAAAGACCTCGACCAGGACCCCTTTACGGCAGCGTCGTCGTCGGGCACGATCATCAGCGGCATTCAAGTGACCGATGCGCGCGACCTGGAGCCGGGGCAATGGATCCTGCTCACCGGGAAGGGCGAGTACGGGACGACGGTGGGCCAGTGGTACCGCATCACGGCCGGCGCGGACGCGTACTTCGCCGTCGAAGGCCCCAACTGGCCGTCTCTGGGAGGCGAAGGTAAACTCCCCACTCAAATGGCGGTGGTGCCCGGCGTGTTGGGCGTGTACACCACGTCGGTCGAGTTGAACCGGTCACCCGAGTGGTGGCCGCAGTAACAGAAGCGAAAAACAGCGGTTGATGC
>PWXP01000587.1 GCA_003561895.1 Planctomycetaceae bacterium
AGCTGGCCGTGATCGACAGCACGTGCATGGTCAGCCAGAAATTGTCGCGGAGGATCGGCTGCAGGGCCTGGATGTCGCGGTCGAGGATGGGCGCGTGGTAGGCGATCACCGCGGCCAGGAAGCCCACGGCCGCGCCCACCAGGATGAGCAGCCGGCGCGAGTACACTTCCTCCAGCGCGCCCGACGTCCCCTCGCGCGCCCAATGGCGGGGCATCGACCCCAGGGAAAGCACCGCGCCGAACAACAAGCGCGGCGTCAGCCACACCGTGGGCATCAGCACGGCCAGGCCGGTGATCCAGGCCAGCAGGTTGCTTCCGGTGGGCAGCGACTGACCGGGATCGACGTGGGGCAGCAGCAGGAAGACGGCCCGCCCGCCGGAGCCGTACGGCAGCATCGTCAGGGCCACCACCAGCCCTGCCATCATCGCAAGCTGCGGCGGCAGCAGCAGCCATTGGGCCAGGGCAACGCCGGGCGGCGTTTCAGAACGGTCCGCTGCCGCCGCCGGCGCCCCGGCGCCGGTTCCGGGCCGTGCTCTTTCCCGGCGCCGCCCCAAGCCGAGCATCCGCCACGCGCCCCCGAATACGGCCCGGATGGGGGGCGGAAGGGCCGTCAGCCGCCACGCGGCGACGATCCCCGGCCACAGCAACGGCAGCAGCGCGAACCACACCCCGAACAGCGCCACGGTGAAAGCGACGAACACGACCGTCTCGAACATGTTGGTCACCGCCACATAGCCGGTAATGTAGGTGCGCAGCGCCAGGGCGTAGACGATGATCGCCTGGGCGGCAATGAGCGTGGCCGCGCCCAACCAGAACATCATCTTTCGCAGCAAACCGTAGCTGACGGCCGTGCATACGGTAGCCAGCAGGCACACCACCCACGACCAGAGAAACGGCCGCAGCCAGTTGTAGTGCAATTCGGCCCAATGGTAGGCGGGCGGCGGGTACGCCGTGGCGGCCAGGAGGCGCTGCCGGTCGTCTTCGTCGCCGGGCACGTCCAGCGCGTGCCGGATCGGCTCGACCGCCTCGCCCAACCCGCGCAGGGCGGCGGCCAGCCGGTCCATCGCCTCGGAGAACCGCTCGCGGCGTTGCGGATGGTGACGGTCGGTGTACACGGTTCCCACGCGCGCGAACGCCTCCCGCACCGCCCCGAGTTCCTCCTGCGGCATGTCGGCCAACAGGGCGTCGGAACCGAGAATCAGGGTCTGGACGGAGAGCCACGGCGGGCGCTGGTCGCCCACGTCGCGGTCGGCGCGCAGCGCCTCGGGGTCGAGGCCGGGCACCAGGCGCAGGGCCCGACCCACGTCGTACAGGGCCCGGTGCAACTGTTCGGCGGCAACGGCCATGTTGCGCGCCCCGGCCGCGCGGCGCTGCGCGATCGTGCGGCGGGCTTCGTCGGCCCGGCTGTCGGCAAAGACCTCGCGCCGGTGCTCCTCCATCCGCGCGGCGAAGTGGTCGCAGGCCTCGCGGAACGCCACCACCAGGGGATCGGCCTCCGCGGCAGTGAAGGTCTCGGCGTGAACGACCTGCGCCAATTGCTCGAACGCAGCCCGCACCGCCTGGTGCGATTCCACCACTTCCGGGGGCGGTTCGGGCTCATGATGCCCCGACCGCGGCGCCACTTCGACCCACAGGTTGTGCACTTCGATGAGCTTGTCGCCGAAGCGGCGATTGGTTTCCACGTCGACCTCGGCTGCCGGGTTGTACGTCAGCAGCCGGTACAGCGCGTAGGCCTGGTACAGTTGATTCACGTGGCGGTCGACCCCGACCATCGAGAAATCGCGTCCTTCCTGCCGCGCCCGGCTCTGCGCCTCGCTGAGTTCGCGCAGCCGGCGGCGGAACCCTTCGGCCTCGACGAGCTGCGCCGGGCTGACGTGCTTCAATCGGCCGCCATTTCGGCCACGCAGCGGCAGGTCGAGCAGGTCGGTGCGCAACTCCTCGTGCCGGGCCGCCAGGAACGGCACGTATTCCCACACCTCCGGCTCGATCAGCCAGGAGAGGAGTAGTTCGGGCGCCGTGAACCGCCGCGACCGGCCATCGGGAAAGATCACCTCCTCGGCCGCCCGCCCCGCCTGCGCCGTCAAACCCCCACCCGACCGGGGCGAGGCGCCGCCCGGGCCGAGCACCGGGTTCGACTGGCCGGAGATCTCGCGCACCATCACGTTGGCGAAGCTCTCCAGGGGTTTGCGCCGGCCGCGGTCGAAGACGGGCAGGGCGCGCCAGTTCGAGAAATCCAGGTCCGCCCCCCGCGCCGCGCCGCCCGGCAGGAGGACCACGCCGGCCAGCACAAACCACGCCGCCGCACGCAGCAGGGGAAATCGTTGCTCTTGTGGTTGGGTCATGTCAAGTCTTGCGCATGTAGAAAATGAGGACGAAGCCGACCGACATCAGCATGGAGCCGAAGTACTTCAGGCCCCGGCCGGGATCGTAGTTGAGCGACAGGACGGAAAGGAACAACTGGGGCTGTGCCTCCCGATCGGCCACGTACTGTTCGTACTGCGGATCGCCCGGCCGGAACGGACCGTCGAAACTCGACTGGTAGAACCGGTACGAGCGGCCCGTGGCCGGATCGGTGAAATCGACCGGCGCGTTGAGGGTAACCAACACGTCTTCCAGGATCGGCTCGGCGGGGGAACCGCGGTCGAGGAAGTCGACCGTGCTGGCGTAGTGCGACACCGTGTCGGCGCCGGGGTCGAGCTTCCGATCGAACTGGTGAAGTAAGACGCCGAAGCCCAACTCAACGGCGCCCCGGGGCATGGTCAGGGCCACGCGGCGCCCCTCGCCGGCCACGTGGCGGCGGAACTCGCGCGGCAGCGACACCGGCCGGCCCCGCTCGTCCGTATCGGCCATCCCGTACGGCAGGCCGGCAACCCAGAACTCCTCGCTCCGGCCGTCGACGGTCAGCCGTACGTAAACCTGCGGCTGCTTTCGGCCCGGACTCAAGCTCCGGTTGAACGGCTCCGGCACCAATTTCGTTCCCGGGCGGTCCGCCGGTTCGAATTCGACCACGCGAACGGTCAGGACCTCCGGGGTTGGATCCAGGAGCACAGCGGGCCGGCCGTCCGTCGGCAGGCGCCCCGTGGCCACCGGGCCGGGGGGGCGCCACGCGCGGTAATACAAGTTCCGGTCCGGACCCTGCACCACGTCGATGCGGCCCCGGCGCGAGTTGGCCAGCACCCGCGGATCGAGCCGGGCATGCACCTCTTCCGAGCGGTCGGCGTCGGGATCGAAATAGAAGGCGCCGTACACGCCGTTGCGCGTGTCGTGCCGGTTCAGTTCGGGAAAATCGGCCAGAAGCAGCATGCGTTGCGGCGACGCCTCGTCCCCGTGAATCTCCAACTGCACGGCCAGCAACTGCGGAATGAACTGCACCAGTTCCACGTCGAGCCCCGTGTCGCCCAACGGTTGGCGCGCCCCCGGCGCCAGTTCGTGGACCGGCAAGCAAACCTTCTCGCCGGCGGCATGGAGGACCACCTGGCCGCTGGGACCCACGTCGCCGTCGGGCTCCGAGTTGAGCACCGCGTCGATTTCGGCCGGACTCCCGGCCAGCCAGAAGACCAGGCGCTGCCCACCGGCCAACTCGCGGCGCCCCGGACCGTGGGGGTCGCGCGTGGGGCGCACCACCAACTCGACGGGTTCGCCGGCCATGTCGCCCAGCGACGGGCCGGTCCGGGCGCCGGGCGACGCCATCAGCCGAACCCGAGGCACTTCGACCTCGCTGGAGTGGGCATAATAATCGAGCACCTCCAGGCGGATGCCATCCCGGTCGTACACCGTGCCGCGGTCGCGGCGCGCCAGCCCCCAGGGCAGGTAGGGCAGTTCGGCGTACGCATCCCAGTTGAACGGCCCGCCCCGGAACGGAATCTCGACCACCTCTCCCGGCGCCGGTTCTGCGGCCGCGCCGCCCGAGCCCGCCTCGCCGGGCAGCACGGACAGCTTCAAGTACAGTTCGTCGTTCAGGGCACGGTGTTCGGCATTGCCCTCGAACAAATGCAGCCGCGACTCGACCCCCCAAAAATGGCTGACTACAAACCCGCCCATCACAACCAATATCCCCGCGTGTGTCAGCAGGAAGCCCAGGTGCCGCCGTTTCCAAGGCAAACGAACCAGCGCCGACATAAGCACGTTCACCCCCAACAACACGTTGAGCAAGGCGAACCACCACGAGTCGTACACACCGAAAAACACCGCCCGCGAGTCGTAGCCGTAATTCCGCTCAATGACCGTGGTAGCCCAAACCAGGACCACGCCATAAATGGCAATCAGCACCACGGCCAATTGCAGCGAGGCCAGAAAGCGTATCGGCCAGGGAAGGCGGCGCCGGGGCCGGCGTCTCGCAGAGGACGTTTCGGATCGCGGGTCACTCAAGGCAAATTCACGCGGGGGCATAAGGCTTGACTGTGGGGAGGCACTCGCGATGGCCCAAGGGGGGCGCGACAGGCCACCGCCGGAACACTCTACCGGTTCATTGTATCCCCGACGCGGCAGATCGGCCAGTCGGTTTCACGTTACAACCCGCGACCCGCGACGCCCGCCACTCGACCACGAACAGCCTGCGCGCCGCAACCGGGACGGCAACCACCCGGCCCCGGACTGGGTGAACTTGGCGCCCCCGGGGGCAACAGGGCGGCGCGCCGCGTTGCCACCCCCGTTACCTTCGGCTATACTCGCCGCGTGCCGAAATTCGCGAACGGCACACGGCGAGCGCCTACTACAATTTGTTCAGGTTATTTCTGAGCGCACCCTTAGCCCGGATTATTCACGATAGGTAGGGTGGGTCAAACAAGCCGCTTCTTTGGTGGGTCATCGGTCGCTACTGCCGACGTGCTTCCAGGCAAGCGGGCTGCAAATCAGCTTGATTGCGG
>PWXP01000063.1 GCA_003561895.1 Planctomycetaceae bacterium
CGAACATCATCAAGGTGTACGACGTGGTCGAGCACGAAGGCCGTCCCGTGGCGGTCATGCAGTACCTCAGCGGCGGCGACCTGGAAGCCCAGAGCAAGCTGCCCGTGGACAAGTGGCTGCCCCAGATCGGTAGCGCCCTGGACTACCTGCACCTGAACAAGCTCGTCCACCGCGACGTCAAGCCCGCGAATATCTTCTTCGATTCGCACCGCACGCCGTATCTGGGCGATTTCGGCATCGTCAAGCCGCTCGCTGGGGCGGGAACGGGGTTCTCGACCTTGCACGGCGGCACGCAAACCGGTTTCGCGCTGGGCACGCCGAAGTACATGTCGCCGGAGGCCGTGGAAGGCCGAGAACTGGACGGACGATCCGACCAGTACGCGCTGGCAATCATCGTATACGAGCGGCTGGCGGGCCGGATGCCGTTCGACGCCGAGACGCCCGCGCACATTTTTGCGGCTCATCTGACGGCGAAGCCGCGTCCACTTTCGGAGATCGACGGCCGTTACGGTCAGGCCATCAGCGACGTGCTCAACCGGGCGCTGGCCAAACGGCCTGAAGAGCGGTTTGGGGGTTGCCGTGAGTTTGCCAAAGCGGTGTTGGAGTCGTTGGCCGTACCGCTTCCAGCGAAAGCGGACGCACGTTCGGAGAAGACGCCTCCAACTCCGTCGCCGGTGCCTCCTCCGGTAGTGCCAACGCCAACGCCGCCTTTGACGCCCACCCCACGACCGCCGGCCCTAGAGCAAAACGAATTGGTTAGCGCGGAGGTTTCTTCTGCGGACCCTACACGGCCGCGTGCGGGGACCATGCGCGACGCCATCAGCAGGCTTCCATGGCCGGTGTGGGCTACAACGGCGGGCGTGGCCGTGGCGCTGGTGGTCGTATTATCGCTCATCGTGGCGGCCTCCAGGAGTTCGCGAGGACCCAGCGAGCCTTCACCGGTCGCGACCGTAGAACCTGCGCCTACAGTATCGCCCGAGCCCGAAAAGCCCGCTGAGACAGTGGTGCCTGTTGAAGACGTCACAACACCAGAACCGCCCGAAGAGCCGGCGGTCGAAGAACAGATGCCCGAGCCCGAAGAGCCCACTGAGACAGCCGCGCCTGTTGAAGAGATTACAGTGTCCTTCACGGTCCGGGAGGAGAATGCTTCCGGCCGTTTGCTGCAAGGGGCGGTGGTCGAGGTGTTTTCTCGGGAATCGGCTGATGGACCTGCGCAGTCGCTCGGACGCGGCAATTCAGACGCCCAGGGGCATGTATCGCTGGTGCTGCGCCCGACACCGGCACAGCAGGCGCAAGGCGAGTTCAGAGCGACCGTGAGGTTGAATACGGCAAGGAAGATCTATCGGCTTGCAGGATTCCCACAAAGGCAGAATTTTCTCTTCTACCTGCCAAGGCCTACGCCGCCGCCGCTGGCTGTCGCACCGTTCAGCCCGCAGCAGGCGCGCCGTCACCAGGAAGCGTGGGCGGACCACCTGGGTAAGCCAGTCGAGGTGACGAATAGTATCGGGATGAAGCTGCGGCTCATTCCCCCGGGCGAGTTCATGATGGGGTCGCCGGAAGATGAGGAAGATCGCCGGGACAACGAAGGCCCACAGCACCGTGTGCGGATCACCCGGCCGTTTTACTTCGGCGTGTACCAGGTGACGCAAGAAGAATACGAGCAGGTGATGGGAACGAATCCGAGCTATTTTTCACGTGGCGGGGGCGGTAGCGATCGGGTGTCAGGGCTGGACACGAGCCGTTTTCCGGTGGAGCGCGTGAGTTGGGAGGACGCGATGGAGTTCTGCCGGAAGCTTTCGGCGTTGCCTGCGGAGCGTTCGGCGGGTCGGGAGTATCGTTTACCGACGGAAGCGGAATGGGAATACGCGTGCCGGGCAGGGACGACGACCCGTTATCACTTCGGCAACGACTTGACCAGTGACCAGGCGAGATTTGACCAGTGTTGGGATTCGGGCCGACCGGTACCAGTGGGTTCGTACAGCGCGAACGGTTTTGGGCTGTTTGACATGCACGGGAACGTCTGGGAGTGGTGTTCGGACTGGTATGCCAGCGACTACTACGCGAACTCTCCGGTGGACGATCCGAAGGGGCCTGCATCGGGCTCGAACCGCGTGCTCCGCGGCGGTAGCTGGCTCATCGCCGCCGGGGGCTGCCGGTCGGCCTGCCGCTCCTGGCTCAGGCCCGGCCCCCGGAGCTTCAGCCTGGGCGTCCGGCTGGCCCTAGTTCCGGCGGACGAGTAGTCCAGCAAGTCAAGTCGAGCAAGCGTAGGTCGAGCGGCGGGCGTGGCGTCCCGACCGGAGGGAGGGCGAGCGGAGCGAGAGCCCGCCGCCGGTCGTACCGGAGCGAGCGAGAGCCGGCCAGGAACAAGGTGCTCCTGGGTCTGGGCGAAGCCCAGCAAAATTCGGTGGGCGCACGTGTCAATATAGGCAAACTAGGAAATGCAGTTCAAGTTGTTTTCCATCCAAGCGACGCGCGACTACGCGGCGAGGGGAAGAAGGGAACACTAATCTTCACTAATCGACGCTAATTCAAGAGAGGACGAGTCTGGGATTAGCGCGGATTAGCGACGATTAGCGTTCCCCATCCCATTTTCCCAAGACTACTGCCATGTTCCAGCAAGAAGGCTACCGGCTGATGGAAGCAGCGTTCGAGGTGTACAACCAGTTGGGGTACGGGATGGCCGAAGAGGTGTATCAGCAGAGCCTGGAGATCGAACTTGAACTGCGCCAAATCCCCTTCCGCTCGAAACAGGAACTCGTCCTGTTCTACAAAGACCGCCAACTCGAAACGCGCTACAAGCCCGACCTGTTCGTATTCGACGGGATTGTCGCCGAGCTGAAGGCCGTACGGGAACTGATCGCCGACCACCAGGCGCAACTGTTCAACTACATGCGGATCGCCCGGATCTCGGTGGGCTACCTCATCAACTTCGGCGCGGCCGACCAGCTTGAATGGAAGCGATTCATCCTCACCGACCACCATCCAACTGGCGTTGTCAATAGCAAATCCCGTGGACATAGCTTTCGAGCGATCGAAGGGAACACTAATAAACGCTAATCGACACTCATGGAAAGTAGACCATCCCCGGCCGGATTCGTAAGATTAGCGAGGAGTCGTGTTCCCGTTGAGTTACATAGAAGATTGCCTACACACCAACTAGCCGAAGGAGAATGTATGCAAACCAAGTACGAACTATCACCGCGGTCTTTGGCGATCGGGGCCGTCACAGGCGGGCTGATCGGCGCGGGCTGCTGGGCCGCGCTCGCGTTCGGCCTGCGGAACGCATTCGGCATGGACGTGTGGCTCGGGCACGTGTTCTCCAGCCCGATCAATGCGGCCAGCTTCACCGCGTTCGGGGCGGCCCTGGGGCAATTGCTCCAGCGGCAGAGCCAACTCCGCCGCGAAGCCGACGGAATGAACCTGGCCCTGCTCGGGACCGAAGAGGACACGCTCCTGCTGCCCGACGACGTGAAGACCGCACGCAAGCAACTGCACGAACTGTCCGACGCGCTGCGGCGCAGTATGCCCGTCCGCCTGCTCACCGTCGGGCTGCTGCGCGCCCGCGCAAGCTGGTCGGCAACCGACGTGAGCGGCGCCATCGAATCGGAGGCCGACCTGATTGCCGAAGAGGTGGCCGCGTCGTACTCGAACATCCGGTACCTGGCCTGGGCCATCCCGTCGATCGGGTTCATCGGCACGGTGCTGGGCATCGGCTGGGCGATGGGCGAATTGCGGGTCGCCGGCGACGACAAGGCCGACCCGCTCGCTTCGGCAGCCTACTATTTGAGCATCGCGTTCGATACGACGTTCGTGGCCCTGGCGCTGAGCCTGATCCTCATGTTCGTACTGCACCGCGTCGAAGCCGGCGACGACCGCCTGCTGACGCGCGTCCGGAGTTGGTGCCTGCGGCAACTGCCGCTGCGGATGCACATTGCCAAGGAGACCTGAAGCCGTGAAAAAGCGAACCCCACTGCAAACGTTCAGCCTGTCGTTTCTCGACATCCTCGCCTGCGCCCTCGGCGGGGTGCTCGTCCTGCTGCTGTTGAGTTTCGCCGACGGCAGCCGCATTACCCGATCGTACCAGACCACCATCGCCGAGATGCAGGCGCGGATCGCCGCGACGGTCGGCCGGCTCGAAACGACCACCACGGAACTCGACGCCGTTTCCCGCGAAAGCGAGGCCAACGAGCGGGCACTGGCGGAGGCCGTGGCCCACAACCGCCAGTTGCAGAAAGCCCTGGAAGAACTCCACGCCGAAACCGAAGCGGCCGAGGCGGCTCTGAACGAAGCGAAAAGCGCGGGCAACAGCACCGAGGCCGCCCTGGCCCGGGCCCAGTCGGAAATCGACGCGCTGCGCAAGGCGAGCGATACCCTGCGCCAGGCTCAGGCGAACCTGGTCGGGCTGCGCGGCCCGCTGCGCAACGTGGCGTTTGTGTTCGACACCTCGGGCAGCATGGCCACACCCCGCTTCGACGACTACAAGGCCACGCTGAAGAGCTGGGTCACGCACCTGCCCATGCGCCGCCTTGCCGTTATCGACTTCGACAACAACATCAGGGTGTTCCGTCCGAACCTGGTCGACGCGACGCCGGAGAACCGCGCAGCCGCATGCGAGTTCATCGACGGCTTCTCGGCCCGCGGCATGACCGATACGCTGGGCGCCCTGCAGCGGGCCTTCGCCATGGAGGGGCTCGACACGATCGTCCTGCTCAGCGACGGCGAACCGACCCTTCCCCACCCGCGCGACGGCGGCCGGCCCTCGGCAGCCGACATCGCCAAGAACATCGCCCTGGTCGAGCAGTGGCTGCAGCAGCGCAACGCGTCGGGCGAGGTGGTGATCAACTGCGTGGCGATGGGCAA
>PWXP01000236.1 GCA_003561895.1 Planctomycetaceae bacterium
GGACAGTCCCATTTTCGCGGCGGAAACGGTGGATCATTGGGCAAAAACGCCCTTTGTGCCGCGAAAATTGGGACAGTCCCCCTGTGAACGGTTACCCGGGAAAAATGCAGTGTATCGGACGGCCGTTGGGCGCGTCAAGAATGGGCGAAGGGCGCTCGCGGTGCGGTTGTCGGCCGGTCCGGCCGCGGCCACTCGTTCCATTCCACCGCCCATGAACGGTTAGGCTTCCGTTTCTAGGTGCGGAACCGCTTGGCGCGTGGGTGAACCCGGCTGCCGAGACAGCCGAAACCACTCACCCTACGCCATCATTCGTCGAAAATGTCTGCTTCGCCTTCCTCCGCAGCCTTGGCCTCGCCGCGCCCCAATCGGCCATGTATTCCTTCGTGAGCCCTTACCCCAGTTCGGTTCGGCTCAGTGCACTGTACACCGGCCCTTCCTTGGTCAGTTCGCTGGCAAAGACCGTCACCTCCTCGACCGCCGACGCGCCGGCTTGGTAGCTACCGTGCTCGGCCAGCAGTTCCGAGAGTCGGGCCACGCCGGGGCCCCCGCGGCGAACGCGCCCGAGCGTCAAGTGGGTCTTGAACTTGCGTCCCTCGGGCCGGTAGCCGAGCTTCTTCAGCCCGTGCTCGACGGCCTGCTTCAGCGCGGCCATTTCGACCTGCCCCTCGCCGGCCCCCAGCCACAGGGTGCGGGGGCGCCGGATGTTCGGGAACGCGCCGGCGCCGACCAACTCGAGCCGGAACGGCTCGATGCGGGCGGCCGCGCGCTCGACCGCCTTGCACACCGCCGGAATCTCCTCCAGCGGCACCTCGCCGAGGAACTTCAGCGTCAGGTGCAGGTTGTGCGGCTCGATCCACTTGACGTCGGCCTGCGAGGCCGCCAGCGCGCGGATCAGCCCGGCAGCCGTGCCGCGGACCGATTCGTCCATCTCAACGGCGATGAATGTCCGGGCGGTTTGCTTCATGGCTTCAGAACGCCAGCATCTTCCGATACTCGTCCATGCGTTGTTCGATGTCCTCGCGCCGGACCTTCTTCAGCCCGTCGAGGCTGAACCCCTCGACCGTGAAGCTGGCGGTGAGCATGCCGTAGGCCAGCGCCTTCTTGAGTGTTTTGGGCTCGAAGTTGCCCTGCTCGGCCAGGTAGCCCATCATGCCGCCCCCGAAGCTGTCGCCGGCTCCGGTCGGATCGAGCACGTGCGGCGTAGGGTAGGCGGGCAGCACGTAGGTTTCGTGCCGGCTGAAGAACATGGCCCCGTGTTCGCCCTTCTTGATGACCACGAACCGGGGGCCGAGTGCGCACGTGGCGTGGCCGGCGCGCACGAGGTTCTCCTCGCCGGTCAGCAGCTTCGCCTCCGAATCGTTCAGCACCAGCCCGTCGATCCGCCGGAGCAGTTCGGTCATCTCGTCGCGGCTGCTGCGGATCCACAGGTCCATGGTGTCGGCTACGGCCAGTTGCGCCCCGGGGCACTGATCGAGCACGCGCAATTGCACGGCCGGGGGGCCGTTGGCCAGGAACAAGTATTTGCAGCGGCAGTGCTCTTCGGCCAGCTTGGGGTCGAAGTCCTCGAAGACGTTCAAGTTCACCTCGAGTGTCTCGCGGTGGTTCATGTCGTCGTAGTAGCGGCCTCGCCAGGAGAACGTCTTGCCGCCGGGCATCTTTTTCAGGCCCGAGGTGTCGATGCCCCGGGCGTTGAGCAGTTCGGTGTGTTCGGGCGGCCAGTCGTCGCCCACTACACTGACCAGCCAAGTGGGGGTGAAGTAGCTGGCCGCGTACGAGAAGAACACCGCGGAGCCTCCCAGCAGGTTTTCTCGCGTTTCGGTGGGTGTTTCCACACTATCCAAGGCGACCGATCCGACAACAACCAGCGGCATGACAATACTCCGTCTTTCGAGGCGATGAATTTCTGCGCGGGGTAACCGTTCACGGGGCGGCGCGGGCTGTTTTCTCTGCTCGATGCGAAGGGGACAGTCCCCCTGTGAACGGTTACTGCGCGGGTAGGAGGCGGTCCCGCTCTCGCGGGGACCCGGGCCAGTTATTCCATGAGGCTCGCGAGAGTCCGGCGGAAAATGGGACAATCCACACGAACGTCAATCCGAAACCGACGATCCCCATTATCGGAGCATTGACCGGGGAAACAAGGGGAGGGTGGGGTCACAAGGGGCCGCCGTGTCGCGGCGCGCCGCCAAAACGAGCGTCCCAAGAATTGCCGAGCGGCGGTTATGCCGCCCAGCCGGTGGGCCTAGCCGGAGTGGCGATAGCTGGTAAAATGACCCGTTTGTCTCGCTGCCGAGGAGCGCTTGCATGGATGAACAGCAATTAAAACTGCTGCGCACCCCCCTGTACGAGTGGCATGCTACGCACGGTGCGCGCATGGTCGACTTTGCCGGTTGGTCCATGCCCGTTCAGTATGCGTCGATCATCGACGAGCACGTGGCCACCCGCAATGCGGTGGGCATGACCGACATCTCGCACATGGGCCGGTTGCGGTTCGAGGGGCCGGGTGCAGCCGTGTTCCTGGCCGAGCTGCTGACCCGTCGGGTGGGGGATATGCGTGAGGGCCAAATTCGCTACTCGCTGGTAACCAACGAGCAGGGCGGCATTATGGACGACGTGCTGGTGGGCTACTACCATAACGCGAACGGGCAGCCGTTCTACGTGGTGGTGGTCAACGCGTCGAACCGGCGGAAGATCGTCGAGTGGGTCCACGCCCACCTGCCTCCCGAGCGCGCCGAGCGGCCCGGCCACGAGATCGTGTTCACCGACGTCACGCGCCTCTGGGCCATGTTCGCCATCCAGGGGCCCCGCTCGGTGGAACTGTTGCAGCCGCTGGTCGACGTGGAACTGCCCTGGATGCGTTACTACCGCGGCGCCCAGGCGCGCATCCTGCATCCGGCGGCCCAGCGGCAGGGCGGCATTATTTCGCGCACGGGGTATACCGGCGAGGATGGGTTCGAACTGAGCGTCGGCGCCACCATCGCCGCCGACGTGTGGAACGCCATTGTGGAGTTGGGCCGGCCGCTGGGACTGGTGCCCGCCGGACTCGGCGCCCGCGATACCCTGCGGCTGGAAGCGGGCATGCCCCTGTACAGCCACGAATTGGGCGAGACCATCGACCCGTTCCAGGCCGGGCTGGGCTTCGCCTGCCACCTGACCGGCTACGACTTCCCCGGCCGCGACGCGCTGCGGAAGATCCAGCAACAGCCGCCGGCACGAGTGCGCGTGGGCCTGGAAATGTCCGGCCGCCGCGTCGCCCGGCAGGGCGCGCGCATCCTCGCCGGCACGGACACGGTCGGCGAGATCACCAGCGGCACGTTCTCGCCGACGCTGAAGAAGCCGATCGCCATGGCCTACCTGCGGCGCGAATACGCCGAGCCGGGCACCGTCGTGTCGGTCGACGTGCGCGGCCGGATGGAGCCCGCCCGGTTGGTCCCCTTGCCCTTCTATCGCCGTAACCACAAAGGAGCCTGAAAGTGAACCCCGACGACTTGCGCTATACCGAAACCCACGAGTGGGTCCGCATCGAGAAAACGCCCAGCGGAAAGCTCGCCACCGTGGGCATCACGGCCTTCGCCACCGAATTGCTGACCGATCTGGTCCACATCGACCTTCCCGCCGTGGGCGCGGCCGTCAAGGCCGGGCAGCCGTTCGGCGAGGTCGAGTCGGTCAAGTCGGTCAGCGACCTGAACAGCCCCGTCGAAGGCGAGGTGGTCGAAGTGAACGACGCGATTACCGACCAGTTGGAGACCGTCTCGGACGATCCCTTCGGCGAGGGCTGGCTCATCAAGGTCAAGCTGGCCGACGACTCGGCACTGCAGAAGCTGATGGACCGCGCGGCCTACGAAGCCCAATGCCGCGAGCAGGAAGAATAGAAACAACAATCCAGTAGGACAGGCTTTCCAGCCTGTCGAGCGTAGGATAGGCTTTCGAGCCTGTCGAGCTTCCAGGTTGCTCTCTTGTACCGACAGGCTGGAAAGCCTGTCCTACGAGCCTGTCCCACGAGCCTGTCCCACGATCGGTAACCCCAGATCATGCCCTACCTCCCCAACACCATTTCCGACCGAGAGGCGATGCTCGAAGCGATCGGCGCCGGTTCGATCGACGAGTTGTTCGCGACGATTCCCGAGGCCCTGCGGCTGAACCGCCCGCTCGACCTGCCGCCCGGCATGGGCGAACTGGAACTGACCCGGCACGTGACCGCGCTGGCGGCGCGGAACGTGCCCGCCGGGCAGGCCGCCTGCTTCCTGGGCGGCGGCAGCTACGACCACTTCATCCCGGCGGTGGTCGATACGGTCGCGTCGCGCGGCGAGTTCTACACCGCCTACACGCCCTACCAGCCCGAGGCCAGCCAGGGCACGCTCCAGGCGATGTTCGAGTACCAGACGCTTATCACGGAGTTGACGGGCATGGACGTGTCGAACGCCAGCCTGTACGACGGGGCCAGCGCGGCGGCCGAGGCCGTGCTGATGGCGCTGGGGGCCACGCGCCGCAACCGGGTGGCGGTCGCTCGAACCGTTCACCCCGAAACCCGGCAGGTGCTCGAAACCTACCTGGCCAACCTCGACGTGGCGCTCGACGTGATCGACGCGACCGAGGGCGCCCTCGACCCGGACGATGCGCGGCGGACCGTCACCGAACAAACGGCGTGCCTGCTGGTGGGGCAGCCGAACTTTTTCGGGTGCCTGGAGCCGATGGACGAACTCGGCCGCATCGCGCACGAGCAGGGCGCCTTGCTCGTGGCGGCGGTCGACCCGATGAGCCTGGGCCTGCTGAAGCGGCCGGGCGAGTACGGGGCCGACCTCGTGGCGGCCGAGGGGCAGGCGCTCGGATGCCCCATGCAATTCGGCGGCCCGTACC
>PWXP01000011.1 GCA_003561895.1 Planctomycetaceae bacterium
ACCAGCAGGAACACCAGGACGGCGAAGATGACGATTCGCAGCCAGGCCCACCCGTCCAGCGCCGTGGTGCCGAACAACTCCTGGATCGGCCAGGCATAGGTGAACAGCATTTGGATGACCAAAAGCAAGCTCACCGACACCAGCGCGAAGCGGTTGCCCGTGATGCTCTCCTTGCGGAACGACGATGCGGTGAAGTAGCGGGCGTTGAACAAGTAGGCGATTTCGCCGAACACGAGGGTATTGACGGCGGCGGTGCGGGCCAGGGCCAGTTGGTCTTCCAGACCCAGGCCCAGGCGCTCGCCCAGCCCGAACATGTACAGGTAGTGCGACATGGGGCCGGCCACCAGCAGGAGCGAGACGAACACGATGCGCCACACGAGGAACTTCGAGAGGATGGGGGTCCCCGGCTTCCGTGGCGGGCGCACCATGACGCCGGGCTCCTGCGGTTCGAAGGCCAGGGCCAGGGCCAGCAGCACGGAGCTGAGCATGTTCACCCAGAGGATCTGGACCGGCGTGATGGGCAGGTGGAACTGCAGTTCGCCGTTGATCATCATGGCCCCGATTCCGGCCACGATGGCCACGAGCATCATCATCGACTCGCCGCAGTTGACCGGGAGGATGAACATGATGGTTTTCTTCAGGTTGTCGTAGACGCCGCGTCCTTCCTCGACGGCGTTGACGATGGACCGGAAGTTGTCGTCGGTCAGGACCATTTCGGAGGCCTCCTTGGCCACTTCGGTGCCCTTCTGGCCCATGGCCACGCCCACGTCGGCCTGCTTCAGTGCGGGGGCGTCGTTCACGCCGTCGCCGGTCATGGCGACCACCTGGTGGTTCGCCTGCAGGGCGCGGACGAGCCGCAGCTTGTGCTCGGGGCTGCTCCGGGCGAACACGTCGGTTTCCATGGCGATGGAGTAAAGCTGCTCGTCGGTGGCCCGTTCCAGTTCCGGCCCACTGACTGCCTGCCTGCCCACGCCAATGCCTAGTTCCTCGGCGATGGCCTGGGCGGTGATGGCGTAGTCGCCGGTGATCATTTTCACGTTGATACCGGCCTGGTGGCATTCCCGCACCGAGTCGATCGCCTCCTGCCGCGGCGGATCGATGATGCCGCAGACGCCCAACAGGGTCATGCCCTGCTCGACGTCGGGATGGTCGATCTCGGCCTTCTCGGCCGACACGCTGCGGCAGGCGACGGCCAGCAGCCGCCGGCCGCCGGCGGCCAGCTCCTCCAGCCGCTGCTCCCAGCGGGGCTTGTCGAGCGGCTCGGCGCCGGCGGCCGTCTGCTGGTGCGTGCAGAACTCCAGGAGCCGGTCGGGCGCTCCCTTCATGTAGATGAGGCGGGAGCCGTCGGGCGCTTCGTGCAGGGTGGCCATGTACTTGTACGACGAGTCGAACGGGATGGCGTCGAGCCGGCGGTATTCCCGACGCACGTCCTCCAACTCGTAGCCGGCTTTCAGGCCGAGGACCACCAGCGCGCCATCGGTGGGGGCGCCCTCGAGCCGCCACTGGCCGTCCACCTCCCAGACCGCCGCTTCGTTGCACAGCAGGCCGGCCCGGAACACGTCGGGCAGCAAGGGAACTTCACGCGGCTCGATCGCGTCGCCGTTGCGCGAAAAGCCGCCCTCCGGCCGGTATCCCACGCCGCCGACGGCGTAGTGGCCCTCGGCGGTGACCACGGTCTTGACAGTCATCTCGTTGCGGGTAAGGGTGCCGGTCTTGTCGGAGCAGATGGTCGTGATCGAGCCGAGCGTTTCGACCGCCGGCAGCCGGCGGATGATGGCATGGCGGCGGGCCATCCGCTGCACGCCAATGGCCAGGGTGACGGTCATCACGGCGGGCAGGCCCTCGGGGATGGCCGCCACGGCCAGCCCGACCGCCATGGCGAACAGGTCGTGCCAGGAAAGCCCCCACACGACGTAGCCGTACAGCGCGGTAAACCCGGCCAGCACCAGGATGACGCCGCTGAGCCACCGGCTGAACTGGGCCATTTGCCGCAGCAAGGGCGTGGTGAGCGTGTGCACTTCGGTGAGCATTTCGCTGATCCGCCCGATCTCGGTGGCATCGCCGGTGGCGACGACGACGCCGGTGCCCTGGCCTTGGGTAACCAGCGTGCCCGAGTAGGCCATGCACCGCCGGTCGCCGATGCCGGCGTCTTCGTCTACCGGCTCGGTTTGCTTGCTGACGGGCACCGATTCGCCGGTGAGGATGGCCTCATCGATCTGCAAGTTGCGCAGCTCGATAACCCGCAGGTCGGCGGAGACTTTATCGCCGGCGTGCAGGAGGACGATGTCGCCGGGCACCAATTCCTCGGCGGGCACGGTGGTTCGCCTGCCGTCGCGCAAGGTGGTGGCCGAGGGCGAGAGCATGTCGCGGAGGGCATCGAGCGCTTTCTCGGCCTTGCCTTCCTGAATGAAGCCGATGAGCGAGTTGATGACCGCGACCCCCAGAATGACGCCCGCGTCGAGGTAGTCGCGCAACAGCACGGCGAAGACGGCGGCCACCAGCAGCACGTAGATGAGCACGTTGTGGAACTGCGCCAGGAACCGCATCACCGGCCCGCGGCGGTGGGGAGGCCGGAGCCGGTTGGGCCCGAATTGTTGCAGCCGCTCGGCGACCTGCTGAGAGGAAAGGCCCTCGCGACCGGCGTCGGTGCCTTCGAGCACTTCTTGTACGGGTACTACGTGCCAGGGCTTCTTCTGCATGGAACCCCCTTGGGATCGGGTGACGGTTGTCTGGGCTGTGATGGAGCGACAGTATACCCGACGGCGAAGAGAGTCTCAATACAGTTGCCTGTTTTTCGCAAAGCGCCCAGGCCCCATTGATTCAGGCGTCGGCGCGGGATGGTCAAAGGACGGTTCCGGCCGGCCCGCCTTTGTTGACCGCTTCTGTTCCCCAATCTGCCCTCGCCTGCCCCGAGGGAGGGGGCTGCCCGCCCAGTAGGTGTAGGGACGAGTGGTGCGAGTCCCACCAGGAAGAATAATGTGGAGCCTGAGTGTGGCGGCAATGGATCGTGCGAGGCGATATCACCCTTGCCGTTCACGTTCCAGGCCGAATCCGGCAGAAGGCCTGCTTCCGGGTGGTAGCCGCCCACTATCCAGCCCGGTAGAGGTAGGGTTTGGGGGAGATGCCGGGCCGGCCGGCGCGGGGCGTTCGGGCGGCGGATTCGGCCGCGAAGCCGCGCCGCTCGGCCAGGGCGTACAGCGGCCGGCGGCAGCTTTCCACGTAAATGCGCCCGAGGTACTCGCCGGCAATTCCCAGGCACAGCAACTGGAGGCCGCCCATCACGGCGATGGCGATGAGCACGGCCGCCGTTGCCGAAGGCCACGCCCCGCCGGCAACGCGCAGCACGGCGCTTGCCAGCAGTCCGCCCATTCCGGCCAGGCAAGCCAACGCGCCGGCGACGGTGGCGAGCCGCAACGGCAGGGTGGAAAAGGAGAGAATTCCGTCGGTGGCAAGCCGCAGCATCCGCCGCAGGGGATACTTGGTGTGGCCGGCGGCGCGGGCGGCGCGGTGGTAAGGGACGGCAATCTGCCGGAAGCCGAGCCAACTGACCATGCCGCGGAGGAAACGGTGCCCTTCGCGCATGGTGCCCAGGGCGTCGACCACCTTGCGGTCGAGCAGGCGGAAGTCGCCCGTGTCGAGCGGCGCTTCGATGGTTGCCACGGCGTTGAAGATGCGGTAGAAGGCCGACGCGGTGCCGAGCTTGAACACCGACTCGCCGTCGCGAGCCAGTCGCCGGCCGTAGGCCACGTCGTAGCCCTCGCGCCAGCGCCGGACCATGGCGGGGATGACGTCGGGAGGGTCTTGCAGGTCGGCGTCGATGAGCACGACGGCGTCACCGGTTGCCGCGTCGAGCCCCGCCGTGGCGGCAACTTGATGGCCGAAGTTGCGCGAAAGCCGCAGCGCGCGGACCCGATCGTCAGTTTCCTGAAGGTCGGCAAGCGTTTCCCAGGTGGCGTCGCGGCTGCCGTCGTCGACGTAAATGATTTCGAAGGGGCAGGCGCCGGTCAGCGCAGCCACGAGCCTGTCGTGGGTCGCCTGAAGGACTTGCGCCTCGTTGAAACACGGCACGACGACGGAAAGGAAAGGAGCCGGTCGCATGGCGGAGTCTGCTGGGTTCATGGCATGTCAACGGCGGGGCGAGGTGCGGTCGGGAACCGCGGTTCGGTCGGATACGCGGCGCTGGCCGGCGGCCATGCCGGCTCCCGTCTTCGGCGCCAGAAGGACCACTTCGCGCCGGCGGAGGAACATCGGCTGGCGGCTGAGGACTTCAAACCGGCCGGGATACCGGCTGTCGAGTTCGGCGGCGTGCCGGCCGGTGGTCAGCACGATCCGGGGGCCCGCCTGTTGCAGTTGGCGATCGAGCGATCCGGCGTCGGCGGCGCGGGGGATCGGCGTTCCGGCGTAGAACACGAAGCTCGGGCGGAGGAACCGGTAGGCCACCACGTCGCGCGGTTGGTAGCCGGCGGCTTCCACGGCGGCCAGCATGGGCGCGGCGTTCTGGTGGCGGTCGACCCGCAGGGCGGCGAATCCGAAAATGGCCACCAGAAATGCCACCGAGGTGACCGCCACGCACTGCATGGCCCGCTGAACCCGAAGCCGCTCGCCGGCCACGAGCACGCCCACCCCGCCGGCGACCAGCGGCAGCCCGACCAACCCCAGCAGCCCTTCGCCGGGCAGAACATAGGCGGCGACCACGGGCAGCACGGCGATCATCCCTACACCGACGACGACGAACGTCAGGCCGGCATGGCGCGCGCACCAGCGGCTGAACCGCGCCGGTTCGGCAATCCACCGCTCGGCAAAACAGGCGGTCAGCACGGCCATCGCGGGAAAGACCGTCAGCACGTAGCT
>PWXP01000335.1 GCA_003561895.1 Planctomycetaceae bacterium
GCAGGCTGCCGCGCATCGAATCGCCCACCAGCAGGGCGCCGGTGAGCACCGCGGCGGCCACCGCCACCCCGGCGGCCACGGCAAGATGGGTGCGCCAATAGTGGCGAAGCGAGGCGAGGATGAGCCGGAGTTCCGACATAATGCACATTCTACGCGTCAAGCGGCTTCAAGGTCCCATCGTCCAGTTCGAACTGTTGCGCCATCAACCCGGCCAGCCGCTCGCTGTGCGTTACCACCAACAGGATCATCTGTTCGTGCTCGTGCAGTGCCAGCAACAGTTCCCCGATCCGCCCCGCCGTGGTCCGGTCCAGGTTGCCGGTCGGTTCGTCGGCCAGCAGCACGGCCGGGCGGCAGATGAGCGCCCGGGCCAGGGCCACGCGCTGCCGCTCGCCGCCGGAGAGTTCGGCCGGCCGGTGTTCGAGCCGGTGGCCCAGCCCCACCCGGTCGATCAGCTCGCGCGCCCGGCCCTCGCTTTCCGCCGAGGTCGCCCCGGCCGCCACGGTGGGCACCAGCACGTTTTCCAGCACCGTGCATTGCGGCAGTAAGTGATGGTCCTGGAAGACGAACCCGATGCGCTCGTTGCGGAAGGCGGCCAGGCGCGGCTCGTCGAGCCCGGCCGGATCGAGTCCGTCCAACAGCACGCGGCCCGAGGTGGGATGCTCCAACGTGCCGATGATGCTCAGCAGCGTGCTCTTTCCCGACCCGCTTGGCCCGACGATCGCGACCGACTGTCCGGCGGCGGCAGCGAACGACACGTCGCGCAGCACGGTGAGCCGGTCGGCGCGCGTGGGGTAGTCCTTGGCAATATGTTCGACTTGCAGTTGGGCCATGGGTCGAGGGGCGGTGCTGGGGTGTACCGATTCAGGGGCCGGCTGGTGACTGGTTTCGGCCAAGCGGCGCTATTTTCAGGGAAAGACGATGGCCGAACAATGGGCCTCTCCCCCTACCGGCCGAAGGGGGCTGTGCCCCGCGAACCGTTACTGCCGGGCCGGGCGTCGGGCGCCGGCAAGCGCCCATTTCCATTATATTCCATTATATTCCATTTTGGCCCGGGGAAAGGGCGTCGTGGATAACGCCATACTCGCCGCGAAAATGGGACTGTCCCCTTCAGCCGGTTTCGGGCGGTCGCAGGCCCGGCCAGCCCGAGCATCGAAATGCCCGTGAACCCCGACCGTTCCGCTCACCATTTCGCACAACCCAAAAGGAACCGAGCCATGAAAACGGCCAAAACGGCCAAAACCGCCGAAGCCTACTCGGAAGTGATTGCCAAGACCGCCGGGATGGTCGGCGACCGATCGGTCCAGCGACTGGCCGCAGAGCATGGCCTGCACGTCCTGGACGTTACCTGGGAAGATACGTCAGGCCGACTATGTGGGCAGCCTGGTCATCGACGGCCCGACCGGCCGTCCCACCGAGCACTCCGGCCCCCACTCCGAGCCGCCCGACTGGTGGGACACCGTCTGGGCCCGCCACCTGCAGAACACCGGCCAAACCCGCGCCCAAGCCCTTGCCACCCTCGAAAAGCTCCTCGGCCGTCGCCTCCACACCGCCACGCTGGAAGATGCGGGGGTGGCGTTTGGGGGGGAGGTGGACGACCATGCCGACATTATATAGGGAGGTAACCTCATGAGCTTCTTCGACCCTTTTGGTCCACTGGACGCTTTCACGTACGACGAGTTGGTGGAGTGCGCTGCTTTTGCGCTCCAATGCCCTCGAATTGGCCCCCCTTCCTTCAGGCCCCGGGTTGACTCCCTACCCTGGGAGTGGGGTGCAATGTTGAGAATAGCGACGGCCTATGGCAAGATGGCTTGCATTCGGACGAAAACGGGGCCCTGGGTGCCCGCGTTTGCCCGACCAACGCAACCGCAGAAAAGTTTTGTCTTGCTCGCGGCCGCCAAATTGCCGCACCGGGTGGGAGGGGTGAACCCGGCCCCTGCAAGGGGTAAACTAAGTTCCCTTATGGACAATCGGAGGGTGTGAAGGCCCGGTTGCACCCCCCCTTTTTTTCCTTAGAGCAGGCTGAGGATCGGAAATGTCCCAACTGGAAGACTTGACGAGAGGCGCCTCGGTCAAGGGCGTGCTGCCCGATGGGCTGGTCACGGTGGTCGATGTGAAGTGGATCGGCACGGTGGCCGTCGAGTTGACCTACAAGGACGCCGCCGGCCGCCTGGGGAATGAACTGCTGTACCGCGACCGAGAGGCGAGCCTCGAAGTGGTCACCGCGGGGCGCCCTTGGAGCTTCGACGGCGACGGGCATCTGTTCCGGCTGGTGTCCGAGGCCCACCGCATCGGGCTGGCCTACCTGTTCGACCCGCTGCTGGCCGTCCACACCTCGCAGGTCGAGCCGCTGCCGCATCAGATCACGGCCGTGTACGAGGAAATGCTGCCACGGCAGCCGCTGCGGTTCCTGCTGGCCGACGACCCCGGGGCGGGCAAGACCATCATGTTCGGCCTGCTGGCGAAGGAACTGCACGTGCGGGGCGATTTGCAGCGGTGCATGGTCGTCTGCCCCGGCAACCTGGCCGAGCAGTGGCAGGACGAAATGTACGGCCGCTTCCAGCTCCCGTTCGAGATCATGACCAACGACAAGCTGGAGTCGGCACGCACGGGCAACTGGTTCCAGGAAAACGATCTGGTGATCTGCCGGCTCGACAAGCTCAGCCGCAACGACGACTTACAGGAGAAGCTCCACCAAACCGACTGGGACCTGATCGTCTGCGACGAAGCCCACAAGATGTCGGCCTCGTTCTACGGCGGCGAGGTGAAGGCCACGAAGCGCTACCGGCTGGGGCAACTCCTGGCGGGCATCACCCGCAACTTCCTGCTGATGACCGCCACGCCGCACAACGGGAAGGAGGAGGACTTCCAGCTTTTCATGGCCCTGTTGGACGGCGACCGCTTCGAGGGCAAGTTCCGCGACGGCGTCCACGCGGTCGACGCCTCCGACATGATGCGCCGCCTGGTCAAGGAGCGGCTGCTGAAGTTCGACGGCACGCGGCTGTTTCCCGAGCGGATCGCTCGCACGGTCACCTACGACCTGTCCGACGCCGAGGCGAACCTGTACCAGGAAGTGACCGATTACGTCCGCGAGGAGTTCAACCGGGCCGACGCCCTGGAGAACGAGGGGCGCAAGGGAACCGTCGGCTTTGCGCTGACGATCCTCCAGCGCCGCCTGGCCTCCTCGCCCGAGGCCATCTACCAGTCCATCCACCGCCGGCGCGAGCGGCTCGAAAAGCGGGTGCGCGAGGAACAGCTTCTCAAGCGGGGCGCCGAGGCGGGCCTCCAGCCGGCGGCCGGCCTGCCCCTGTACACCATGGACGACCTGGAGGAACTCGACGACGCCCCCGACTCGGAAGTCGAGCAGGCCGAGGAGAGCGTCGTCGACCAGGCCTCCGCCGCGCGGACCATCGCCGAGCTGGAAGTCGAAATCGGCATGCTCAAGCGGCTGGAAAAGTTGGCTCTGGCAGTCCGACGCTCCGGCACCGACCGCAAATGGGACGAACTCTCCCGCCTGCTGCAGAACAACACCGAGATGTTCGACGCCCACGGGCACCGCCGCAAGCTGGTCATCTTCACCGAGCATCGCGACACGCTCAACTATCTGGTCGAATGCATCCGCGCCCTGCTGGGCCGGCCCGAGGCGCTGGTGGTCATCCACGGCCAGATGGGCCGCGAGGAACGCCGGAAGGCCCAGGAAGCCTTCACCCAGGACAAGAACGTCGAAATCCTCGTCGCCACCGACGCCGCCAGCGAGGGCATCAACCTGCAACGCGGGCACCTGATGGTCAACTACGACCTGCCCTGGAACCCGAACCGGCTGGAGCAGCGGTTCGGCCGCATCCACCGCATTGGGCAAACCGAGGTGTGCCACTTGTGGAACCTCGTGGCGAAGGAAACCCGCGAGGGCGAAGTGTACCAGCGGCTGCTGGAGAAGATCGAGGAAGAGCGCCGGGCCTTGGGCGGACAGGTGTTCGACGTGCTGGGCCGACTCACCTTCGAGAACCGCCCCCTGCGCGACCTGCTCCTGGAGGCCGTCCGCTACGGCGACCGGCCGGAGGTGCGCGCACGTCTGAATGAGGTGGTCGAGCACGCCTTCGACCGGGAGCACCTGCGCGATCTGATCGAAGGCCGCGCCCTGACCGACGATACGATGGACGTCAGCCGCGTCCGCGCCATCCGGGAGGAGATGGAGCGGGCCGACGCCCGCCGGCTCCAGCCGCATTTCATCGCCTCGTTCTTCCTCGAAGCCTTCAAGCGGCTCGGGGGGAAGGTCCACGGGCGGGAAGCCCGGCGGTACGAAATCACCCACGTGCCGGCCGTCGTCCGCAACCGCGACCGGCAGATCGGCCGTGGCGACGCCGTGCTCCAGCGCTACGAGCGCATCACGTTCGAGAAGGACGCCATTTCCATTCCGGGCAAACCGCTGGCCGCGTTCGTCTGCCCGGGCCACCCCCTGCTCGAAGCCACGATCGACCTGGTGGTCGAGCGGCATCGCGACCTGTTGAAACGCGGCGCCGTGCTGGTCGACGAGTCCGATCCCGGCCGGGAGGTCCGCACGCTGGTGTACCTGGAGCATGCCATTCAAGACGCGCGCGTCGATCGCTCCGGCCGGCGGCGCATCGTATCGAAGCAGATGCAGTTCGTCGAGATCGACCACGCGGGCACCACGTCGGCCGCCGGCTACGCGCCGTACCTGAACTATCGGCCGCTCCTCGAAGACGACTTGCCTCCACGTAGGATGGACATTCTTGTCCGTCAAACGAACGGGGACATTCCTGTCCCTAAGCCGACGACGGACAAGAATGTCCATCCTACGGGTAGTTCAGGCACTGGTGGTTGGCTGGAGGCGC
>PWXP01000131.1 GCA_003561895.1 Planctomycetaceae bacterium
CCACAGGTCGTCGAAGCCAAGCAGGTCGCGGGGCGGCTGGGGCGGCCAGTCGGGGCTGCGGAGCCGGTCGAATCCCTCCAGCCCGACCAACTGCCACAGCGCCGTCGCGTCGAGCATGCCGTCGATCTCGTAGATGTCGCCGCCGCGCAGGGCGAGCCAGTCGGTGAGCCACTTGCGCACGTGGCGGTTCGCCCCGGCGGCAATTTCCAGCCGCACCGCCGCCCGCCGCCGCCGGGTCAAAACCGCCTCCTCGATCGCGTGCAGCAGGTCGCCGGCGTCGTCGTCGCGCACGTCGACGTCGGCGTCGCGGGTGATTCGGAAGCAGGTGGTCGCCACGATGTCGCAGCCGGGAAAGACCCGGGCCGCGTTGTCGGCAACGACGTCTTCCAGGCGGGCGAAGGGCGCGCCCTCCTCGGCCGGTAGCGGCACGAACCGGCGGAATTGGGTCGGCACCGGCACCACGGCCATCCGGCGGGCGTTGTCGTCCGAGCCCCGCTCACCCCGTCGGAGCTGCACCGCCACGTACAATTGCAGGCCGGGCAACAGGGGAATGGGGTCCAGGTCCTCGACGGCCAGAGGCGTGAGGATCGGCAGGACTTCCCGCGCGAAATACTTCGCCGCGTGCTCTCGGTGCGCCCGGGTCCACACCTCCCGCGGGACCACCCGCAGGCCCTCCTCAGCTAGCAGCCCCAGCACCTCCGCCACGCCCGCAGACTGCTCGGCCACCATGGCGTGCACGCGGTCGCTGATGCGTGCGAGTTGGGTGGCGGGCGACAGGCCGGCGAGGGCGCGCCGCCGCACGCCGGCCGCCCGCTGCTGCATGAGCCCTGCCACCCGCACCATGAAGAACTCGTCGAGGTTCGCACTGACGATGGCCAGGAACTTCGCGCGTTCCAGCAGCGGTAGTTCCGGGTTGAGTCCCTCGCGCAGGACGCGGTCGTTGAACTCCAGCCAACTCAACTCGCGGTTGATGTACAGTTCCGGCGCTTTCAAGGCGTCCTTCGCCATGTTCCTTTATCCTTCCTCCAGTCGGACCTTCATGCCGTACACGTCTTCGAACAGGTCGCCCCGGCCGGCGAGGGACCGCCGCTCGAGCAGCAGGTCGGACGGCGAGGGCAGCCGGACGATCAACTCGTCGCCCTCGCGCTCGAAATGCAGCCGCCGGGCCGTCTCCACGCGCCCCCGCACCAGGGCGTCGGCCAGCCGCAGCAAGGCAGCCAGCTTGTTGATCACCACCCGCTTCTCGCGGGGCAGCGAGGTGTACTCGACGTGGCTCAGCTTCGGGCCGCCGCCGCGATAATAGCGGGCGGTGTGCGCCACGATCTCCGTTTCGGGCCGGCTGAGGCCGAAAATCTCCGAATGCAGGATGATGTAGTAACTGTGCTTGTGGAGCGAGCGCGGGTTGATGAACGCGCCCACCTCGTGCAGCATGGCGGCCACCCGCAGCAGCAGCCGGTGCCGGGCGCCGAGGCCGTGGTCGGCTTGGAGCAGGTCGAACAGTTCGACGGCCAGGTCGGCCACCGCGCCGGCATGCTCGACGTCGACGCCGTACTTCTCGGCCAGGGCGGCGGCCGAATGGAGGATGCCCTTCAGCAGCCCCTCGTCCTCCTGCCCCGTCGCCGCCCGCGCCAACTCCAGCAGCAGCCCCTCTCGCATCGACACGTGCGAGATGATCAGCCGCTCGGCCTTCGTTTTCTTCAGCAGCACTTGGTAGACGAGCAGGGCCGGGTTGATGGTCTCGGCTTCGGCGAACGGCAAGCCGTGCCGCCGCGAAAGCTCCTCGGCCGTGTATTTCTGGCAACGCCGCACCAGCCGGTCGAGGTCGCCCCGCTCGACGACCATCAGGTCGGCCGAGTCGGTGGGCTTTCCGACTTCGCGGGCGGCGAACCGGGCGTCGCCGCCGACGGCAATGAACGAATCGACGCGCTCCAGCGGGGGCGACGTTTGCGCCGTACTCAACGCGTTGCCAATATGGTGCCGCAGCAGTTCCGCCGACCGCTCGGGCGATTCCTCACTGGTCGAAAGCATCTCTTGCAGCCAGATAGAGCCCAGTCGCAGCCCTTGGGAACTGACAATCTCGCCTTCTTCGAGCAGCGTCAGCAGGGTGCTGCCGCCGCCGACGTCGGCAATGAGGCTCACGCCGCGGTTGACTTCCAGGGCGTCGCCCACGGCGCGGCGCACCGCCGAGACCGTCAGGCGGCTTTCCTCCGAGGTGCCGATCACCTCGAGCTGCAGGGCCGTGGCCATGAAGACGCGGTCGAGGAAGGTATCGGCGTTGCCGGCCTCGCGCACGGCGCTGGTGGCCACGGCGCGCAATTGGCGCACGTCGTACAGGCGGAGCACCTGCCGGAAATCTTGGAGCACGCTCACCGCGGCGCGCATGCTCTGGCCGCCCAGCCGCCCGCGCCGGAAGGTGTCCTGCCCCAGGCGTACGGCGCGCTGGAGCCGCTCGAGAATTTCGAACTCCCCGTTGGGGAGGACCTCTGCGATGGCCATGCGCAAGGCGTTCGAGCCCACGTCGATGGCGGCGACGATCTTCGATTCGCGTTCGGGTTCCCTCCGTGTTTCGGTCGGTTCCATGACTAGCTTTCCCGGTCTTCAACGCAAGCCGCCAGGCTTGCTTCCACGGAGCGGCCGACGTCCCGTTCGGCGCCGTCGCCGGGGCGTTCCACGCGGGCCGAGCCGTTCGCCGAAGGCGCCGCGGCTGCGGGAGACTCGCCCGGCCCGGCCGCCAGCCGCCGCAGTTGGTCCCAATCGCCCTGCCGCTTCCGTTGCCCCCAAAAATCCACCAACTCGCCGAAGAGGCGTTGGCGGTCGCGGGCACGCGCGCCGCGCAGCCATTCGATTCCCACGGCGAGCCGGGCATAGGGCCCTTCATGGCCGAACCGCTTGACCACCCGCGCCCGCTGCTTCTCGGCGAATGCGTCGAGGCGTTCGGCCCAGACGTCGCAATCGTGGATGTCGCCCAGGAGGGTTTGGGCGCGCCGGGTCATCTCGATCATTCCATCCAACGCGCGCCGGTACGGCGCGGCGACGATCTCGAGCGTGTACCGCAGCCGTTTCGCCGCGATGCGCATCGCATGATGCTCGGCAACTGCCTGGGGGTCGGCAAGGCTGCTCTCGTGGCTGAGCAGTTCGTCAAGTTGGGCGTGGATGCGTTCGGCGGCTTCGCGAAATACCGCCGGCCCGCCCGGCTCGGCCTTGGCCGAATCGCTCCGGCTGCGCACTTCTTTCAAGGCGGTTCGCATCTCGTCGAGCACCCCGCTCCGTTCGATTCGGTCGACCGCCTTGACCACCTTCGGCTGCAATCGTTCCCGCTGTTTCTCCAGGCCGGCCAAGAGCCTTGCGACCGCCGGTACGAGGAGAGCGTCGTCCAGCCGGGAAAGCGCGCGGCACAGGACCTCGATTTGCACGTCCTTGTCGCGGGCGTCGCCGAGCCCCGACGTGACACGGCGAACGTACTTCCGCCACCGGGCGTACACCTCGGGTTCCAGGTGGGTCTGGAACATCCGGAGGCCCGCCCGAAGGCGCCGCGACGCCACCCGCGCGCGGTGGACGCACTCGATGTCCTCGGCTGCCCGAATGCCGTCGAGCTGGGCCGCCAGCCGCTTGGCCTGTTGGCGGAAGTGCTTCGCCGCCAGGATGCAAACTCCCTCGCCGGTGGTAGTTTGGAACGGGTTCATGGGGGCTAGCGCTGAATGAAAGCTCCGGGCAGGGGGGGACTATGCCCCTCTGCCAGTATCGCGAGAGTGACATCCCCTCTATGATACCCAACGCCACCGAAACATTCCACCGGGTACCTGGCCGAGGCCGCAAGCCGGTCGATGGGAATGCTTAGATCGTTCACGGCTGAGGATCTCCGTTAGGCGATGACTGCCTTCGTGCCACCACATAACTTCAGGACCGTGTTCACCAACTCTTTGAGTTCGGGGCAGGCTTCGATAGAGACCATGAAGTCGGTCTTTTCGGAATGGGCCCATCATGTTTGTCGAACTGCAGCGCCGGCATCGTCCCTTCCAATCGCGACTTCAGGAACTTTGTGAAGGCACGGCTTGAACGCCTTCTCAGTCTTTCCCTCGCAGAGTATCGTGAGTTTCACGGCCGCCCTCCCATCCGGCCGTGCTGCCAGACCTGGTCGAGCGTGTAGTCCTTCAGCCAAGCGTCGAGATTCAGCTCGTCAGCCCGCGAGGCCGTCGCCGCGCCGTCTTCTTCCACGTCGAAGGTGACGACTTCCTCCGGCTTGAGGAACCGCACCAGGCGGTCGGCGTGCGTGGCGACGATCAATTGGGTCCGCGTGGCCGCGTCCCGCATGCAGTCTGCGAGGATCGAGAGCAGTTCCGGGTGCAGACTCACCTCTGGCTCTTGGTACATCTTGAGCACCTGTGACAGAGCCGACTCCATCGGCTCGTGTTCCCACTCCGGGGCCTTGAGCCGGTTCTCGCCGGCATCAAAATAGCGAACCCTACCGTGGATCGACTCGATGTGCTTCACCGGCTCCAGCTTCGATGGATCAATATGCTGCGTCAGCGTCTCGTCCGGGATTTGGTATACCGTGCCACTCGCCCTCAATGCGATGGTGTACTTGACCGATGGATAATTAGGACATCTCGACTTGGCCCTTGGCCAATACAAGGGCAAGGGCACGGGCGAGCCCGCCTTGCTCCGCCAGATGGGTGTGATCCTATGCCGTTGCGCTTTTTCGCCTGCTGGGGCGGTTTGCATGCAGTGCGGGTGCAGGACAGGGTTCGCTAACCTGAGGAACGGGATTTGCGAAAGCCGTTTTGGCGGGCGGCGCGCCGGTTCCAGAACCCTTTCAGGGAGTCGGTCTCGCTCAACTGGTCGCAGCAAA
>PWXP01000369.1 GCA_003561895.1 Planctomycetaceae bacterium
ACCGGCTAGTATAGGTAGGGCCGCCGCCAGACGCAAGGTAGGGTGGCGGACGGCAAGGGTGGCGGACGGCACATAGGGTGGCGGACGGCACATAGGGTGGCGGACGGCACATAGGGTGGCGGACGGCACATAGGGTGGCGGACGGCACAGCGGCGTGTGCCTGCTACTTTTGCGGACGGCGAGGGCATCGCGGTTCAGTAACTGTTCACGGGTATGCGAAGGGTACAGTCGCATTTTCGCGGCGGAAACGGTCACTCATTGGGTAAATCGCCCTTTGCTCCGCGAAAATTGGGACAGTCCCCCTGTGAACGGCTACGCGGTTCAAATGTGGTACATCTGTTCGGTGTGCGCGCGGCTGCGCTCGATCAGATCGGCCAGCTTGATGCGGTCCAGCATCGCGCGCTGCGCGTTGGTCACCTCGCGCCAGGCGTCGGTCAACACCTTGACGGTGGGCGAATCGCTCCGGGCAGCGGTCAGGTGCTCGTCGGCGGCCGAACCGGTATCGACGATGCCCATCACCCGACCCAGCGACACCTCGTCGGGGGGGACGATGAGACGGTATCCGCCGGCCGCGCCCCGAACGCTCTCGACCAACCCGGCCCCCTTCAGTTGAAGCAAAATCTGCACAAGGAATCGGGGGGGTACGCCGTGGCGCTCGGCGATCCGCCGGATGCGCACCGGCTTTTCCGACCCATATTGCTCGGCCAATTCCAACATGGCAATACAGCCATATTCCGTTCTTGCGGATATCCTCATGGCGGGCGACTCCGGTTTATCGGCTCGGGGCAGCAGGACCACTCTCCGCCGCTCCTCCCAAACGGGAGCCGAGCCGCGTGGGTGGAAACGCGCGAATACTAACCTGTAACCGTTCACGGGCGACGGTGCCACTTCTCCCGGCAGAGAACGTATTGCACCTGAATAACGCCGTTTCGCCGCGAGAATGGCACTGCACCTGTCGGCCCGTAGGCGACGGTACCCCGGCCGGCCCGGGAACGGTTACTGAATCTTACCTACGTTAGTGACAAAAGTACAGCGCTGCCTGCCGAAAAGCCGTGGCACCCAAGAACACGGGAGAAAAGCTGACAGCCACCCAATGTTGTTAATCTGCGAGAACTGAGGCCATTATCGGCGGGCCGTGCCAGCGGCCAGCCGGACCGCTCGCGTCCGATCCGGCACGGCGGTGCACCGTCGACGCGCCGGCGGCCGGGGTATAAAACGCCCCCGCCCAATCCCGATTACATCGGAGCCATCCCCAAGAACCCCGACCTGGCGACCTCGGTCCTGCTGATGGAAGGCTGCGGCATCGGGGTGACGCTGAAGAAGCGCTGAACGACCGGCCGGGCACGCCGACAGTCTGTGAAGGTAGGATGGACATTCTTGTCCGTCCGGGTGGCACCAAGACGGGCAGGAATGCCCATCCTACCAGGAAACGCCGTGGTGCCGCCGGCGTTACGGCGCCTCGGCGATCTGCGAATCGAACAGCGGCACCTGGTGGCTGCCCGAATCGAGCAGGATGCGGTAGTGAATTCTCGCCTGCTTATCGACGTGTTCGATCAGGTCGAGGTGGGCCAGCCCCTCTTCGATCGGACCCATTTTCCGCTGGACCGCCTCTCGTTGCCTACGGCCGCCCGCCTTCCTCTCCGCTTCCATTCTCTTGTGCTGTTCCTCCAGCTTTTGCCTCATCATCTGCAAGGGCGGGCCGGGTTGGACCGCCCGCCCCCTTGGCCGCTGGATCTGCCGCGTGATGGTCAGCGCCTTGCGGGACGCGGAGAAGCGGATTTGGATTCCCGCGGTCACCTGCAAATTCTGGTGGCGGTCCATCCTCTGGAACGCCAAGGCCAACGGCTTCTGTGCTTCGACCGGCCCGTCCGGCTGCGCCTGGTATTGCTTCACCGCGCCCTCGACCTCCGTGATCTCCAGCCGCAAGAGCTTGGGGTCCGGCAATGCGTCGCATTCGATTGTGACGTTCTCCGTCCTCTGGTCGAGGTCGAACACCAGCGGGGGCGCCGCTCGGGGCTTGGAGAAGGTGAGGGGCTTTGTTTCGCCGTCGATGCTCAGTTCCAACGTGCATAGTCGCAAGAGGCCGGCGCCGGCCGCCTCGGCCGCGGCTTCGAGCCACCGGAACTTCAACTCGTCGGACTGCGGTTCATACAGGAACCTCGCGACGGCTACGGTTTCGCCCGTGGGGGGCTCCAGTTCGACGGTATACGCCCGGCCGCCGCCTTCGGCCGTGTCGCGGCTGAGGGCCAATTCGCCGTTGGGAACCACCGCGTCGCCGCCGCGGAGAAATACCCTCCAAGGCGCCCGCTCGCGCATGTACAGTTTGCCCAGCGTGACCGGCTCGAACGGCGCCGGCTGCCCGTCCTCGGCCGTCAGCGGAGGAAGCTCAGCAATTTCGGGGAAGTCGCGGAAGGTGGGCGGCTTCTCCTTCTCGGGTGGGGCGGGTTTTTCCTCCGGCTCGTCCGGCTTCGCCGGCTCCGCATCCTTCTCCTCGGCAGGGGGCTCGGGCTCCTCGTCGAGCCCGGCCGCCTCGGCGTCCCCGTCGGCCGGCGGCTGTTCCTCGGCCGGGGCTTTTTCGCCTTCGGCCGGCTCTTCGCCTTCGCCCGGCTCTTCGCCTTCGCCCGGCTCTTCGCCTTCGCCCGGCTCTTCGGCCTCTTCGCCCGGCGCCGGGTCGCGAGCACGCCGGCTGCGCAACGTGTCGATGCCGAGGTCCATGTCGAGGTCCAATTCCGACTCGAGGTCGAGTTCCTCAATCACCTCGTCCGACCTCGACCGTTGACGCTGCGGTGGCGCTTCCGGCTGTTCGGCACGGGCCGCCTCCGTTTCGTCGGGGCTCGCCCGATCACCCCCGAAGCCGCCGAGAACAAGCACGATGATACCGGCCAGCAACAGAACGGCCGCCGAACCACCGCCCACCAGCAGCCACTTGGCGTGTGTTCGCGGGAATGCCTGCGGGCTGGCGGCTGCAGCGGCCGGTTTGGCGCCTTGCGGGCGTGGCTGGCCCTTGCCGGCGCGCGATTTAGCCCGGGCTAGCGGCGAGTCGGCCCCGCCGGTGTCGATGGCCAGGGCCGCCCCGGCTTTCCCGGCCGGCGCCGGTTGGGGGGAGGGTTGGTCGGCAACCGCGCCTTTGCCTTTGGTTTCCGCATTGCGGGCGGGCTCGCGTTTTGGCGCCGGTTTTGCCGCGGCGGGTACCACCTTGGCGGGCTGTCGGGGCTCGGCCGACTTCGCGCCGGCCGGCGGCCGACGTTCCTTCCGTAGCGGCTCGGAAGGTCGTTCCTTGGCCTCCGCCTCGTCCAGCGGTTCCGTCGTAGGCAGCGTTTCCGCTTCGGGCTGCGGCGTGGGTGCAGCGGCCTCAGCGCGCGCCGTCCCGCCCGCGGTGGCCTCGACCTCCTCGGCGGCGGCGTCCTTCTCGGCAGCCGCCTGGCGCGCTTTCCCGCCGGTTTGGGGTCTGCCGTCGGGCCGGCGAGCCGAGACGGCGGCCACGATCCGGGCCGCCGACCGCTTTGGCGGACATAACTCGGCAAGCAACTCGACGACCTCGTCGGCGGAGCCCGGCCGGTCCTCGGGACGCTTGGCCAGCATCTTCCGGCATGCCATCACTAACAGGTCGGGGGTGTCGGATCGGGTTCGCAGGATTCCCGGCGGCTGGTGGCGCGCGTGGGTTGCTGCTCGCTCCGCGGCCGTGCCTTCCGCAAATGGCGGGTTCCCCGTTAGCAGGAAATACAGCGTGCAGCCCAGCGCGTAGATGTCGGACGCCGGCGTCGGATCGGCGTGGGGTTTGAGCAGTTCGGGCGCTTGGTAGTTCACGGCGTCCAGCAGCGCCGGGGTTTCCTCGGCGCCCGTTTCGCCGCTGCGATACCTGCGCGCGGTGGCTACCGCCACCAGTTTCACGTGGCCCTGGGGGCCGATCACCAGATTCGACGGCCTCACGCCCCCGTGAACCACGTCGTGCCGGTGCGCTTCGGCGAGTCCGGCCGCCGCTTGGCCGATGGCGGCGGCGGCTTCGTCAAAGCCCGGGGGACCCGTCTCGGCCACGATGGCCTCCAGGTTTCGCCCCTCCACGTACTGGCTGATGACATAGTAGCGGTCGCGGACCTGTTCAAAGCCATAAACGCGTGCCAGGCTTTCATGCTCCAGGCCCACCGCGGCGGTCGCCGCGTCCAGGAGTCGCTTCTTCTGATCGGCGTCTTCGATGGTGCCGTGCGGCAGGCGTTTCAACACCGCGCGGCGTCCCAATGTTTGATGCTCGGCCAGATAGACGTGGCTGCCCGGCTGCGGGCCGAGCGAATCGATAAGGCGGTACTCGCCCAGAAAGAAGGACGCATGGCCGGCCAAAAGCTGCTTCGCCTGCCAGCGGCTGAGCAGTTTTTTCCTTACGAGGCGGCCCGCCAGGGCCTTGGGGTCCGGGTCTTTTTCGGCGGCGCTGCGAACGGCATCGAGGTGTTTCGGCTTCAGCAACCGACTTTTCGCAAGCACTGCAACAAACTGTTCGGCCGTGGATATGGACATACCAGACGCAGACCTTCGCTGAAAAATGGAAGCGTTTTCGAACAATCGAACCCATTGAGTCATGATAACGGCAAATGGGCCGGTTGGCCAGTACCGCGAGGGGCGCCGGTTGTTTCGGCCAGCCCATAAGGGGGGAATGCATGGTGTGGTGGTGTTGATGGATGTGTTTGCGGGGGCTGTTCGAGATGCCGAACCCGCACGGGGCGGGGTTGGGTTGGCGGGGTGACGGCACAACAGTGGTTCCCACCCCTTGTGGCTGAACGGAAACGGCGTTATACTAGGAAAGTGAGGTGTCCGGTATCATCGCCGTTCTTGTTCGCG
>PWXP01000055.1 GCA_003561895.1 Planctomycetaceae bacterium
GTCCCGGTGCTCGGCCGCGGCAGGAAATTAGCCGCAACGCGCTAGCGTCCGGTTTTTGTTTCAAGCCAAGCGAACCGGGGCTAGCGCCCTGCGGCTGATTTCCGACCCGTGAACGGTTACCAACGGAGAAAACAACCCGCGTCGCCCCGTGAACGGTTACCCCGTCAAGAGGCGGCAGGGAGCGTATTTACAAGCGGCCTGCCAGCGGGTATACCAGGGTGTGTCCATCGAACGATCAGGAGAGACCCATCTATGGAGCAGCCGAACGCAACCAGGGCAACCGAGCCGCCGCAGCCGAAGTGGCGTCCGTTGCGGGCCATCGACCGCCGCGTGGCCGGCGTGCTGGCCGAGAAGGCGAAGACCACGCCCGACATCTACCCCATGTCGCTGAACGCGGTCTGCACAGGGTGCAACCAGAAAAGCAACCGGCATCCCGTCATGGCCCTCGAACCCGACGACGTGGAAGAGTCGCTCGATCGGCTGCGCGAGATGGGCGCCGTGGCGCTGGTGGAGGGGTACGGCCGGGTGAGAAAATACCGCCATTATCTATACCAATGGCTGGGCGTCGATAAGGTCGAACTGGCGGTGATGACCGAACTGCTGCTCCGCGGCCCGCAAACCGTGGGCGAGCTGCGCGGCCGCGCCGCCCGCATGGAGCCCATTGCCGACCTGGCCGCGTTGCGCCCCGTCCTCGAAGGATTGAAGCAGAAGGGGCTCGTCGTGTCGCTGACGCCCGAGGGACGCGGCCACGTGGTCACCCACGCGCTGTACTTGCCCGACGAACTCCAGAAGCTGCAGGCGCAGCACGGTGAAGGCGTTTCCGCGGGCCCGGCGCGTCCCGCCGCCGTTCCGGCCGATGCGGCGCCGGCGACCACGGCGACCACGGCGGCCGGAGCGGGCGTCGAGCAGGAGATCATCGCCACCCTCCGCAGCGACATCGACGAACTGAAAACGCACCTGGCCCAGTTGCGCTCCGACGTCGAGCAGCTCGTTGCCGCACACCAGCGCGTCGACGACGACCTGCGGCAGTTGAAAGACGCCCTGGGGGCTTGAGATGGGAATCCTGGTCATCAACGCGGGCTCGAGCAGCGTGAAGTTCGCGCTGTTCCGCTTCGACACGTTGGAAACCGAAGCCCGCGGCCTGCTCGACCTGACCGCCGGCCCCGACCTGGCCGCCGGCGAAGGCCGCGCCGCGTTGACCCTGCGCCCGAGCAAAGGCGAGGTGCTCACCCGCCGGCTCGACGTGCCCGGCTACCATGCCGCGGTGGTCGCGGCGCTCGGGGTGCTCGCGGAGGTTGGGCTTTGCTCGCAGCAGCGGCCGGTGCGGGTGGTGGGGCATCGGCTCATCCACGGCGGCGAGGCCATCCGCCGCCCCGTACGCATCGACGACTCGGTCAAGCAGGTCATCCGGCAGTACACGCACCTGGCGCCGCTGCACATTCCGGCCGGGCTGGAGGCTATTGCGGCCACCGAGGAGGCGTTTCCGCAGGTTCCCCAGGTGGGCCTGTTCGATACGGCCTTCTTCGCCCACATCCCGCCCGCCGCCTACATTTACCCCGTACCCTACGAGTGGTACGAGCAGTGGGGAATCCGCCGTTACGGCTTCCACGGCACCAGCCACGCCTATTGCACCGAGCGGGCGGCCGAAATGCTCGGCCGTCCCGTCGAAGAACTCCGGCTGGTCATCTGCCATCTCGGCCACGGAAGCTCGGCGACGGCCGTCGACGCCGGAGTGGCCGTGACCAACACCATGGGCTTCACGCCGCTGGAGGGCTTCATGATGGGCACGCGGTCGGGAACGGTCGACCCCGGCATCCTGCTGCACGTGATGCGCGAAAAGGGCCTGCCGCTCGAGCAGCTCGACGAGACGCTGCACAAGCGGTCGGGGCTGCTGGGCGTCTCGGGCCTATCGGCCGACTTCCGCGAACTGGAGCAGGCCGCGGCCGCCGACCACGCCAGGGCCCGGCTGGCCCTCGACGTGTACACCCACCGCGTGAAGGCAACGATCGGCTCGCTGGTGGCCGTGCTTGGCGGGCTCGACGCGGTGGTGTTCACCGGCGGCATCGGCGAGAACTCCTACCGCCTGCGCAGCGAGGCGTGTGCCGGACTCGGGTGCCTGGGCATCGCGCTCGATCCGGAGCGCAACAGCCAGCGCCGGCCCGATGCCGACCTGGCCGCCCCCGGCTCACCCGCCCGCGTGCTGGCCATCCACACCCGCGAAGGCTACATGATCGCCCGCGAGGCCAAACGGCTTGCCACCGGGGCCTCAGGAAAGTAGAGGTTATCGGTTGACGACGTTCCGGGGCGAGCCGTCCAGGAAGGCGCGGACGTTCTCGACGGCCGCGTCGAGCAGCCGGCGGCGCGCCGACTGGGTCGCCCAGGCGATGTGCGGGGTGACGTAGCAGTTCGGGGCGCCGAGCAGGGGGTGATCGGGCGGGGGCGGCTCTTGGAAAAGCACGTCGAGCCCCGCGCCGGCCAGCCGGCCCGACTGCAACGCCTCGGCCAGCGCCGCCTCGTCGACCAGCGGCCCGCGCGACGTGTTGATCAGGTACGCCGTCGGTTTCATCAGGGCCAGCCGCTCGGCGCCGACCAGCCGCTCGTTGTCGGGCGTCAGGGGGCAGTGCAGGGTCACCACGTCGGCTTCGCGGAAGAGGCGGCCCAATTCGGTAGTCATCCACACGCCGGGGGGCACGTCGGCCGGGGGATGCACGTCGTACGCCAGCACGCGCATGCCGAACTGCGTTGCCAGCCGGGCTACCGCCCGGCCAATCCGCCCCAGCCCCACAATGCCCATGGTCAGGCCGTCCAGTTCTACCAGCGGAAAGTCCCAGTAGCAGAAGTCGGGGCTGTGGCTCCAGCGGCCTTCGCGCACGGTTTGGGCGTGCTCGGCCACGCGCTGCGTCAGGTTCAACAGGTGGGCAAACACCATCTGCGCCACCGAGGCCGTGCCGTAGGCCGGCACGTTGGTCACCACAATGCCGCGCTGGCGGGCGGCCGCCACGTCGACAATGTTGTAGCCGGTCGCCAACACGCCGATGTATCGCAACTCCGGCAGCGCCTCGAACTGCTCGCGCCCGAGCACCGTCTTGTTGGTCAACACCACGGGCGCGCCCTGCGCGCGGGCAACAACCTCCTCGGGCGAGGTCCGCTCGTAAACGGAACACTCGCCGAGCGCCTCGAGCGGTTCCCAACGCAGATCGCCCGGGTTATTCGTATAGCCGTCCAGGACAACGATCTTCATGTCCGACAGTATACCCAAGACCGGCCGCCATGGACTACCCCCCCTTTCAAGAGGGCAATCGGCAGGCGAGGTGTGGGATAGGCTTCCAGCCTGTCGATTTCCGCTGACAGGCTGGAAGCCTATCCTACGAAATTGCTGACAGGCTGGAAGCCTATCCCACGAAATTGCTGACAGGCTGGAAGCCTATCCCACGAAATTGCTGACAGGCTGGAAGCCTATCCCACGATTTACTCGCCGCCGGCGCCGGTCAACTCGCGCACCATGGCGAGCAGGCCGTCGGTCAGCAGGACCATGCGGTCGTAGTCGAGCCGGTCGGGCGTATCGGTGAAACTGTGGTAGTGGGGATTGCGGAACGGGAGCGTGTTGGTTATCAGCAGGGCCGGGTAGTTGAACTGCCAGAACGCCCAGTGGTCCGACCAGGAGACGCCGGGCAGGAAGGCGGGTACGGCGCCGCCCTCGGAGGGGAACGCGGCGTGGGCCCGGAAGGCGCCGATGCACCGCCGGAGCAGGCGGCGGTCGCGGAGGCGGGTAACGAAGGCGATGAAGTCGCCCCGGTCGGGATACAGGCGGTCGAACGGCGCCGGATAGCTCTGTGAGCCCGGCTCGTCGCTGTAATAGCCCAGCCCGTCGAGCGCCACCATGGCCTCGATGCGGTCGCCGCGCTCGCGGCACGCCTGGGCGTACACGTAGGAGCCCATGTCCGGGGTCTGAAAGTGCGGCGGCTCCTCGTTGGTGAACCAGGCCAGCCGGAGAGTCCGCGCGGGGGCGCTCTGCCGCAATCGCTCGGCCATCGCCAGCAGCACGGCCACGGCCGAGGCGTTGTCGTCGGCCCCGGGCGAGCCGGGCACCGTGTCGTAATGGGCGCCGATGAGCACGATCGACTCGGCCTCGTCGGACCCGCCGATTTCCACCACGAGGTTCCGGCAGGTCACGTCGCCAAGCCGGTAGGTCTGCTCGTGCGGCTGGTAGCCCAGTTCGATGAGCCGGTCCCGGATGAAATCGGCCGCGGCGTCGAGCGCCTCGGGCCTGTCGACGTGGCGTTCGCCGATGGTCTCGCTCAGGTGGCGCACGTCGCCCTCCAACTGCGCGGACAACTGCCGCTGCTCCCCGGTCAGCGGCGGCAGGGGGCCTCGAAAGCTTTCGCCGGGCATGCGCGTCATGAAACCGATCCCTCCTGCAGCCAGGACCACCAGCGCCGCTAGCAGCACGAGCAACCGCAAAGCCGCGGCCCGGCTGAATATGCGAAAGCGGATGGGCATGGGTACGCTCGTGGGGCTCGCCGTTGAAGTGTCGGACGGGCTTGTTGGAGTTCACGCTTTAGCGTGCAAATGAACATGCGTGTGCCCTATCCGGCACGCTGAAGCGTGAACTCCAACAATTGCACGCTAAAGCGTGAACTCCAACAATTGCACGCTAAAGCGTGAACTCCAACAATTGTACGCTGAAGCGTGAACTCCAACAATTGCACGCTAAAGCGTGAACTCCAACAATTGCACGCTAAAGCGTGAACTCCAACAATTGCACGCTGAAGCGTGAACTCCAACAATTGCACGCTAAAGCGTGAACTCCAAC
>PWXP01000170.1 GCA_003561895.1 Planctomycetaceae bacterium
GCCAACGGATTACGGACGTTCGATCCACACGGCGCCGCCGGTTATTTCGGCCACCACGCCGTCGATCGACGCGTGCACCGGGGCGCCCAAGGCGGGCTTGCCGTTCTGCACCGGCGGCCGCCCGACCACCTCGCCCGCCCGAACCGGCTGCCCGGCCTCGACCGCCGGCTCGCAGGCCGCGCCGATGTGCTGCTTCAACTTGATGCCGACCCGCTCGGCCGGCAGCAGGTTTTCGGCCAGCGGCCCGACGTTGCGAAACTGCGCCAGGCCCAGCTTGTACATCAGCCGGGCCATGGGGGCCTTGCGGTTCTCCAGGTGCAGTTCCGGCCGGCGGGGGTTCAGCGGCGGGTCGCTCCAGCGGCGCCCCTCGCGGGCAAGCCGCCGCTTGTTCTGCGTGCACACGTTCTTCGGGTCGAGGTCTTCCGGGCAGGAGTACAGGCTGCACAGGTTACACTCGCAGCAGAAGGCCGTGCCGATAACATTCGCCTCGCCCACCAGGTTGAACTCCAGGCTCCGCATGGCGAGATGCGGTTCGATCGGGTGGCCCAAGAGCCACCGCGGGCACAGTTCGGTGCAGAAGCTGCACTGATCGCACGCACTGCGGCCGATGCGGACAATCTGCCCCCAGTCCTGCCGGCGGCGGCGGACGACCACGTGGTCGGCAGGCAGCACCACAACACCGCCGGTGGTCTTGTCGACCAGCGCGTCGTGGTCCTCCTCGAGCCAGCCCATCATCACCCCGCCGACCAGGTAGTGGGCGTCGGGCACGGTGGGCCCGCCCGCCGCCTCCACGCACTGGCGTAGCGTTACGCCCACCGGTACGCGCAGGGTGACCGGCTGCGCGACGGCGCCGGCGACGGAAAGGAACTTCTCGGTTACCGGCCGGGCCGTGGCCCGCGCGATGTTCAACGCCGTTTCGACGTTCATCACCACGGTGCCAACGTGTAAGGGAATTCCCGCCGGGGGGATGACGCGTCCCAACACGTCGTAGACCAGGATGAACTCGTCGCCGGCGGGGTAGGCGTCGCGCAGCGGGGCCACCTCGATCGACCGCGGCAGCTTCTTGCCCAGCAGGTCGATGACCGCGGTGTACTTCTCTTTGATGCCGATTGCGCCGCGCCGCGCCCCGACGAGTTCCATGCCGGCCACGGTCCCCTCGACCACGCCGTCGACGTACTCGCGGAGCACCTCCTTGTCTTTGTGCAGCAGGGGTTCACATTCGGCGGCATTGATCAGGACGGTGTCGGCTGCGCCGGCGAGTTTCGCTTGGGTGGGAAAGCCCGCCCCCCCGGCGCCGACCACTCCCGCTTCCTGAACGGCTTCCAGGGCAACGCGTGGCATGTGCGGCTCGATTTCCTGAGGCGATGGTCGTGGTGGATACAGGAATTCCGGAAAAATGACGCCATGTCAACCGAATGTTGCCGCTCAGTTCAATAGCCGATCGACACTCGACATCAACCGGTCCATGGCAAACGGTTTGCGGATGTAGTCGTCCACGCCGAGCCGTTCGGCATAGGCCTTGTGCCGGCTGCCCTCGTTGGCCGTAATCATGATGATTCGCAGCGGCACGGGCCGGGAGTGGCGAATCCGTTCCAAGACGAGAAAACCGCTCCGCCGGGGCATCATCATGTCGAGGATCATCAGGTCGGGGTTCTCGCGCTCGGCCATGGCGAGTCCCTGGTTGCCGTCGCGGGCGATGAGGACTTCGTAGCCCTTCGTCTCCAACGCAATGCGCAGCGCCTCGACAATCTCACGGTCATCGTCGACCAGAAGAATTCGCTTTGGTCCCTTGTTCTCCGGCGCCTGGGGCTCCGGTTCCGTCTTCTTGGCTCGTTTTGTAGCCATATCGCACCTTGGGGCGGGAAAGCGTTGGGTCCACTCGCTCCGATGCAGCCCCCCGGGCGAGTTCCCCCTATTGGCAGGGATATGCCCCTGCCACAAATCATCTGGCCCCTTCCGCAGCACCGCGGGTTGGGAAGCCGGGAACTCGGAAGAAGCCCAAAACCTAATATGTAACGTAAAATGGTGGTGCTTGCAAGCCACCGAGCCGGCGATTAACCTTCTGCCCCCGATTGACTACCTTACCCCTGAGCGCGTCCTTACCGCACGGTGCCATCTTTTTCGCAGAGGTACTGGTGGATGTTCCTCGCGGCGGCCTTGCCTGCGCCCATGGCGAGGATGACCGTGGCGCTGCCGGTGACGATATCGCCCCCGGCCCAAACGCCGCGGCGGCTGGTGCGGCCGGTCTCGTCGGCGGCAATGTAACCCCGCCTATTCAATTCAAGCTGTTTCGTCTGCCGGGTCAGCAGGGGGTTGGCGCCGGAGCCGATCGCGACGATCACCAGGCCGGTGTCGAGGGTGAACTCGGCGCCGGGTTTGGGCACCGGGCGGCGGCGGCCCGACGCGTCCGGTTCGCCCAACTCCATCGCTTGGCAGCGGATTTGGCGGACCATGCCCCGCGGGTCGCCCAGGTATTCGATGGGCGCACAGAGCAGTTTGAAGACGATGCCCTCCTCCTCGGCATGATGCACTTCCTCTACCCGGGCGGGCAGTTCGGCCCGGGAGCGGCGGTAAACGATGTATACCTTTTCCGCGCCCAGCCGGCGTGCGGTGCGGGCCGAATCCATGGCCACGTTCCCGCCGCCGATGACGCACACCGTGCGTCCCCGGACGATCGGCGTGTCGTACTGCGGGAAGTCGAAGGCTTTCATCAGGTTGCTTCGGGTGAGGTATTCGCTGGCCGAGTAGACCCCGCCGAGGTTCTCGCCCGGCACGCCCATGAAATACGGCAGCCCGGCCCCCACGCCGATGAACACCGCGTCGAAGCCCTCTTCGTCAAGCAACTCGTCGACGGTCAGCGACGTGCCGATCGCCTGATTGAACTCTATCTTCACGCCCAGGCGGCGGAGGTAGTCGACCTCTTCTTCGACGATCCGCTTGGGCAGGCGGAACTCGGGAATGCCGTACATCAGCACGCCGCCCGGCTTGTGAAACGCCTCGAAAATGGTCACCTCGTGGCCCCGGAGGATTAGTTCGCCCGCCACGGTCAGGCCCGCCGGTCCTGAGCCGACGACGGCCACCTTCTTCCCGGTGGGAGGAACCTTTTCGGGCAGTTCGATGAGGCCCTGTTCGCGCTCGTAGTCGGCAGCGAAGCGTTCCAGCCGGCCGACGGCCCCCGGCTCGCCCTTCTTGGCCAACACGCACGCGGCCTCGCACTGTGTTTCCTGGGGACAAACCCGGCCGCAGATGGCCGGCAGGCAGTTGTCTTCCTTAATCTTCCGCGCCGCCTCGGCGAACTTTCCCTCGACGATCAGCGCGATGAAGCCGGGAATGTCGACGTTGACCGGGCAACCCTCCAGGCACGAGGGCTTCTTGCACTGCAGGCACCGCGCGGCCTCGGCCCGGGCCTGCTCCGGCGTGTAGCCAAGGGGCACCTCGTCGAAATTGGCGATACGGACCTCGGGCCTTTGCTCGGGCATGGGAACCCGGGGGTTCCTGCCGCTCTTCTTCGAGGGCCGCTCGCGCGGCGTGGAAGATTTCTCGTTCATCGTGCCGGTTCGGGTTCTCCCGTCCACTGCTTCAGCGAGCAGGCTTCCTGCTCATGGTAGATCTTCTGCCGCGACAGCAGCAGTTCCCAATCGACCAGGTGCCCGTCGAACTCGGGCCCGTCGACGCAGGTAAACCGGGTTTGGCCGTCCACCTCCACCCGGCAGCCGCCGCACATGCCCGTCCCGTCGATCATGATCGGGTTGAGGCTGACAATGGTCTTCACGCCGAAGGAGCGGGTGGCCTGGGCGCAGAATTTCATCATCACCGCGGGCCCGATGGCGTACACCCGCCCGATCGGGGTCCCGTGGTCCCGCTGGAGCAACTCGACCAGCGGTTCGGTGACCAACCCCTTGCGGCCGGCGCTGCCGTCGTCGGTGGTAACGACGTGCTCGTCGCTCACCGACGCCAGGCGGTCGGTCCAGAACAGTAGTTCCTTCGACCGGGCTCCCTGTACGGTCACCACCCGGGAGCCCGACTGGTGAAATGCCCGGGCGATCGGATACGCCGGAGCGGTTCCCACGCCGCCGGCGACCATCACGACGGTGCCAACCGGCTCTACCTCCGAGGCGTGGCCCAGCGGCCCTATCAGTGCGTAGAGCGACTCGCCGACTTCGAGCCGCGAGAGTTTCAGCGAGCTGGTGCCCACCACCATGAGCACGACGGTAAGCGTCCCCTGGCGGGGATCGAAATCGGCGATCGTCAGCGGAATCCGCTCACCCCACTCGTCGGCCATCACGACGATGAACTGTCCCGGCCGAGCCTTGGCGGCAATGCGGGGAGCTTCGATCACCATCTCGTAAATGTTCGGCGCCAGCAGCAGTTTTTCACGAATTGTGCTCATCTGGTCCTTCGAACCTTCACTCATGCGACCCCGCGCGTCAGATGCTCCATGACCATGCGGGGGTGGATCCAGCAATCCGCACGTCTGCCGGAACTTCGGCTGTCGCTGCGCATTGAATTGGTAGCGGGTGGCATTCCCGCGGGGGTAACCGTTCACGGGTCGGAAATCAGCCGCAGGGCGCTAGCCCCGGTTTTCCTTGGCTTGAAACGAGAACCGGACGCTAGCGCGTTGCGGCTAATTTCCTGCCGCGGCCGAGCACCTTACGTTTTTGGTAAGCGTTCACGGGACGGTTCCCCCCGCCAAGCAGGCAGGGCGTTCTCGACCCGTGTTTTGCGGGCTTTTCGCCATTCTCGCCGTTTCTCGGCACCCGTAGTTGACACCCCTTCTGACACCTTGTAGACTACAGGCACCCAA
>PWXP01000045.1 GCA_003561895.1 Planctomycetaceae bacterium
TATACTCGCCGCGTGCCGTTTTTGCGCTTTTGTAGGATGGACATTCTTGTCCGTCTTCGCTATGACGGGCTCGAAAGCCCATCCTACGGAAATGCGCAGTTTTAGCCCGCGGCGAGTATAGCCGTCGGTCGGTTGCTACTTCCAGCGTTGCACGGGCGACCTTGTTTGTCAAGCGTCGGCCAAAAAACGTCAGCCAATTAGGGAAATCGCTCGAGGATCGCCGGGGGCAGTTCGTGGTTCAACTCCGGATGGGCCTCCACCAGACGCATGATATCGGCCAGGTCCTTCTGCCGTTTGCTCGCCCGTCGCGAAGCGTCGGCATACGCCCACAACTTGCCGCGCAGCACGTCCTTCACGCCGGCCACCATCATCGAATACCCGAGTACCTCGCGGCGTTCCGCGCGGGCGACGAATTCCTGGTAGCGCGGGTCGGTTTGGAGCTGGATGCGCAGGTCGGACTTCGCGGCCGACAGGTTGAGGCTGTGCTCGAACTGTTGCACTTTGAGCCCCTTGTCCAGCGCCGCGACGCGAAGGGCATCGATCCGGTCGGCAACGACCACGAGGTCCAGGTCCAAGCTGACGACCGGCTCGGCATAGGCATTGACCGCAAGACCGCCAATAACGCAATAAGCCGCCTGCGTCTCTGCCAGCAGCGACAGCAGAAGTTGCACGATGTCGTCCCGGCTGTGGGTTACGCCACGGAAGAATTCCTGGCCGGTCATATCGGATTTCCTCCAAACAGTCGTACTACCGAGCTTCCTGGCGGCTCTCGATCACGGCTGCAAGGTGTCGAAGCGCGTTGTTGACGGAATCGTGGTCAGGAAAGAACCTGGCCACGTCGGGATCGACAACAACAACGTTCGTTCCCTCGGCATAGCGTTTCGCATACTTTCCTCTGACGCCGCTGGAAAAATCATACTCTTCCAGTAGGTCCGGGTCATTCTTCATTTTCTTCATGGAACCGCCTCCATTCTACACGCTCGCCTTCTCCACGTCGAGCGCCACCAGCCGAATCAGCTCGGCGTCGGTCATTTCGGTGAGCATCTTTTCGGCGCCGCCTTCGAGCAGGTCGGCCGCCAGGGCGGTTTTCTCCTCAATGAGGGCGTCGATCCGTTCCTCGATGGTGCCGCGGCAGACGAACTTGTGCACCAGCACGTTCCGCCGCTGCCCGATGCGGAACGCGCGGTCGGTGGCCTGGTTCTCCACGGCCGGGTTCCACCAGCGGTCGAAGTGAACCACGTGCGAGGCGGCGGTCAGGTTCAACCCCGTGCCGCCTGCTTTCAGTGATAGCACGAAGAACGGCGGGCCGCCGTCGGCCTGGAACTGGTCAACCAGCCGCTTCCGCCCCTTCACGGCCGTGCCGCCGTGCAGCACCAGCCCGGGCCGGCCGAACACGCCGGCCAGGAACCCGGCCAGCGGGTCGGCCATTTCGCGGAACTGGGTGAACACCAGCGCCTTCTCCTGCCGCGAGGCGATTTCCTCGCATATCTCGCCCAGCCGCAGGAACTTGCCGCTCCCGTCGGGTGCGAACTCGCCGTCGCCCAGCAGGTGGCTCGGGTGGTTGCACAACTGTTTGAACCGCATCAAGTAGGCCAGCACCAGCCCGCGGCGCTGCATGCCGTCGAGGTCCTCCAGGGCCCGGGCCATCTCCTCGACCATCTTCGCGTACAGGGCCGCCTGACGCTTCCCAAGACCGCAGAACGCACGGACCTCGGTCTTTTCCGGCAGGTCGGCGATGACGCGCTTGTCGGTCTTCAGCCGGCGGAGGATGTACGGCTGCACCAGGCCACGCAGCGGGGCATAGCGGTTCTCGGTGCGGGCATCGAGCCGCTTGACAAACTCCTTGAACTGCCGTTGCGAGCCGAGCAGGCCCGGGCAAAGGAAGTCGAACAGCGACCACAGGTCGGAAAGCCGGTTTTCGACCGGCGTGCCGGTGAGCACGACCCGCGCGTCGGCCCGCAGCCGCTTGACCGCCTTCGTTTGCCGCGCGCCCGGGTTCTTGATGGCCTGCGCTTCGTCGAGCCCGACCAGCCGCCAGTCGACCTCCGTAAGCCACGGCTGCCGCAGCAACATGCCGTAGGTGGTCAGGGCGACGTCGGCCTTCGCGAGCGTCCCGGCGGGGTCGGCGGCCAGTTGGTCTAGTTGCTCCTTGGGCGTCTCCGAGGGATGGACGAACACGGCGCGGAGCGACGGGGTGAACCGGGCCATCTCGGCCTTCCAGTTGGCCAGCAGCGAGGCCGGCAGGACCAGCAGCGACGGTTTGTTGCGCCGCTGCTTCTTGAACACCGTGAGCAGCCCGAGCACTTGCAACGTCTTGCCCAGGCCCATATCGTCGGCCAGGCAGGCGCCGAGCCCCAGGCTGGAGAGGAACCACAGCCAGTTGACGCCGGCGGCCTGGTACGGGCGCAAGGTGGCCTTCAGGTCGGCGCCCGGGGCGGCCTGGTTGAGTTGCTCCGGGTTGCGCAAGTTGGCCAGGAGTTGGCCGAGCCACTCGCCGGCGCCGACGAACGTCCACGCCCGATCGGGGTCGGCCCGGCCGTTGTCGTCGGGCAGGTCCTTCGGCGCGCCGGCCAGCAGCCGCATCCCTTCGATGAAGGAGAGGCCGTCGCCGGCCTGGGCTTCGACGGCTCGCCACTGATCGAGCGCTTCGCTGAGCTTCTGCCGGTCGACCTCGACCCACTGGCCCCGCAGCAGCACGAGTCCGTCCTCGGCGGTCAGCAGCTCGTTCCATTCGGCCTCGGTCAGCGTCTGGTCGCCCAGGGCCATTTCGACCTTGAAGTCGAGCATGGCCCCGGCGTGGAACTTCTTTTGCCGCTTGTCGCCGATGGTGACGCCCACGCGGGGCCGGGGGCGTTTTTTCCACCAGTCGGGCAGGCGCACGAGGATGTCGCTTTCCTCCATCCGCGGCGTATCTTGGAGGAACCGGTAGGCCTCGCGCGGCGTCCAGGCGAGCGGCTGGAACAGGTCGCCGGAGCCGAGCAGGTCCTTGACCAGCGTACTGCTTTCGGAGGCTTGTTGCACGGGCGAGAGGAGCTTCGCCAGGGCCTTCCGGTTCTTCTCCCCTGCGTACTGCTGCAGGGCCTTGCTCAGCGGCAGATACTGCACCCGCCCGCCGGCCGCCACGCCGGGCGCGTAGGTGGCGAGGAAGGCGAAGGGGGAGTCGGGGTCGCGCTTGTTCTCGGCCAGGTGGAAGCAGACCCGGCCCACCTGGTGCCACAGCGGCGCCCGCTGCTTGAGGAATCCCGCCAGCCCCTCGCCGTCGCCGGTCACCTCGCGGCGGGTCCATGCGTCCAGGTCGATCCAGACGTTTTCCAGCGCCGCCTCGGTCACGTACTCGGCGCCCGGCATGGGTGGGACGGCCAGCACGAGCGCGGCAAGCTGCTCCGGCGCCGGGGGCGCGATGGGTTCGAGCGCCGCGCCGGCCACGTCGGGCGTGTGGCACAACTCGGTCAGGTACCGGCCCGCGAACCCGCGCCAGTAGGCCAGGGCGGGCCGGGCGCCGGCGTCGAGCTTTTCGTTGGCTAGTGCGAACAGCCCCTCGGCCTGGCCGGCGTCGAACGCCCGGGCCAGCCGCGCGGCCTGGTGGCCGCCGTGCTCGTCCGTTGCGGGCTGGACGACCAGGTGGCCGGTCGGGGTGAAGGCGAGTTCGAGGTCCATTCGGTCAGCTTCCTGCGGCACGCTGCTTCGGCCCGCAGCAGCGCTTGAACTTCTTCCCGCTTCCGCACGGGCAGGGGTCGTTCCGGCCTACACGAGGGGCGCGGCGTTTGGGTTCGTCGGGTTCTTCGGACGCCGGGCGGGAGAATGACCGGAGGGGGCGGGAGGCGGATCGGGTCAGACTGCGGGCGCCAATCTGCTTCGCCCAATCGTACCGCTTCTGGTACCGATCCAGCTCCCCCGAGCCTCGTTGCTCCCAGAACGCCGAAAGCACCCTTCGCGCCGAGTTCTTCGTGCCCGTGAACACCTCGTGCAACTTCACCCGGCCGCCAAACGAGGCGATGGCCTGAAACTGCGGCTGGGGAAAACGCCCCTCCTTGAAATTTCCCACCGGCACCATTTGGTAGAAGAGCAGACTCACTTCCTCGCACCGGCAGTCCGGGTTGGAGCAGTAGAGGTCGTCGATCAGGTACTCGTGGCCGCCATGCTCGAAATAGTGCATCCACTGCGCGTATTCCGTCAATCCCGCTTTTGGGTGGGCAAGCACGTGGCTGAACGGCAGCAGCACTCCTTCCTTACAGTCTCGGGCCGGAAGCCGATATTCGCGAATGGCCTTCGCAATGCGGGCCTTGTCGCGGCCCTTCTCCCGCGCCTCCTCGCGCTCCGTCTCGGGGTAGTCGCGAAGGAACTCCTCAACGATGGCCGTCTCTTCTGCCGAACGGGCCGGCGCCTCGATCTCCTCCCACTTTTCCGGATCCACCCGAAACGAAATGACCAGCAGCTCAGCTCCCCGCGATCCCGAAGATGTTATCTCGGCGAGCGTGCACAGGAGATCGGCGCACGGGCAATCGGGGTCGGTGCACTGGGAAATCTCCGTGCGAAAACGTCCCGCGTGCGACTGGAACTCCGCCTCATAGGTGCGCACTTTGTAAACCTCCACGGAATAAGGGCTTGGCCCGGCAACGTGCTCTCCACGCCAGGATACTCCCGACAGAAAATGCCGAAAAGGGGAGGCTGCCGGTGCGGCAAGGTGTTTCAGTCTTGGTAAGCCGTCGTAACCCAATAACCTACCGAATTGCGTGGGATAGGCTTCCAGCCTGTCGCCGGAAAAGACAGGCTGGAAGCCTATCCCACGCTTGAA
>PWXP01000471.1 GCA_003561895.1 Planctomycetaceae bacterium
CGTACCCCCGCGCGGCCAACTACCCCACAAACTCCTCGAGAACGGAGCCAATAGGGTTCTTCCGGATTCGCTGTGGAACGTGCGGCCGGTGAAAAAGACCTTCGAACATGGACGCTCTCCTTTCTCCCGTAAGGGTTCAGAAAAGCGCCATGATTATGCAAAGTTCCGATCCAGGGAAGCGTCAAACCGGACCGATCACACAAGGCTCCTCTACCCGCCGCCACACGACACTCCACATATTCCCCAGCTTCACATAATTGCGATTATGCAAAGCTTTCCATAATCGCAAGAACTCGCTCTTCTACAAGACCGAGAATGGGGCTCGTGTGGGGGACGTTTACATGAGCCTGATCTACACCTGCCAGCTTTGCCGGGCCAACCCGCTCGACTATCTGACCGAGCTTCAACGGCATTTGCAGGAAGTGGCGCTGAACCCGCGGGCTTGGCTCCCCTGGAACTACCGGCAAACGCTCGGTGCCGCCTCCCCGACTACCGCTGCCGTCGTCGCAAGCTGACCGGCCGCCCCAAATCCCCCCTTTTACGCGACCACCCCGGCAAAGTTTTTCACGCTTGCCGGAAGGACACTGCCGAAGCGATCCTCCAAGTCCGCGCCGCGACCCTCAGCGACGACTCCCGGCTTAGCAAGCGCCCGCAAACCCGGCCAGGATGCCCTTTCACACGTCATCCCAAACCCCCTAAAGCGCCCGCCGAAATTGACAAAAGCTGAAATGCACCCGGGCGGCCCATGGTGGAAAGCAATAGGGCACGCCGTCGGAGCGACATTGCCGTCAGTCGGGCAAGACAGGGACGGAAATGTCCATTCTGCCGGCATGCGTCGATCTGCCCATCGCCCCAAGTGTCAGTAAGCACCCCAAGGCCGGTCGGCTACCGCGCTGGGCCGGCTTTCGGGGGTGCGCGCCTGCTGCACATACTGCCGCCAGGCGGCAACGGTTCCGAGGTTCTTGCCCGTCACCTGCCGCAGCGAGAGCGTGGCCCGGTACTGCATGGCCGGGTCGGCGTCGGAGAGTGCCGGCGCGAGGGCCGCCGCGGCTGCCGGGGCGCGCATCCTGCCCAGGGCTTTGGCCGCGGCCAGGCGCACGTCGGTATCGGTATCGGTCTGAAGTGTCTCGCCCAGCAAAGCGACGGCTTCCGGATCGGACATTTTCCCCCAGGCCTCGCAGGCGGCCATCCGGACTTGCGGGTCGACGTCCTCCAGGGCGTGCCGAAGAATCCGCTTGCCCTGGTCGGTCGGATAGACGGCCAGCGTGCGAACGATCTCGGCACGGAGCGCAGCGTCACTTTCTTGGACGATCTGCTCGGCCAGTCCGGCAGCCACCTGCTCCTTCTGCTCGGCCGACGCCCGGTCGGCCTCCTGACGCAGCTTGTGCAACGCGGCCATCCGCTCGCCTGGCGGCACGATTCCAGGCACCACGTCGGGCTCCTCCCACCCCAGAATCGGAATCGGGGGCAGGTTCGCGCAGCCCGCCCCCACGACGAAAATAAACCCCAAAACGCTCAGCACACTAAATCGATGGGCGACCGTGACCATATTTCTCTGTCCGTGCGGGCGAAAGGGGAGGACAAGACCCGTTCCCGGCCGCCCCGTAAACGGTTACAAAGGGCACTCTTTCCGGGAATCGATACCGGGGGCCGAACTATAACAAGCCGCGCCAAGGCTGCCAAGAGGAATCGGCGTCCAGCACAAGGTTGGGGGTTGGGCATACTCTGTGGCGGCGACATCTTCACCCCGTTGGAGTTCACGCTTCAGCGTGCGCCGAACTCGTTGGAGTTGTCTACCCGTCCCGCCCCTCCGCAAAAGGGGCGTGGCAGTGCCGGACCGGCTCAGTCATAAATGCACCGGAAATGTGGAAATGCGGAAATGACATGCCCCTACGTTTGGCATTGACACCGTGTTCGGCAGCGGCTATTGTCCGCCCCCTTGTATGCATGGTGGTTGATCACCATCGGCCACGCCCCCCTGCGACAGGTCTTATATGGGCCGGTTTTGTCTATTTTCCGACACTCATTGCCATCTTCTCCCGGGACTCGATGACGGTCCCGGCCACTGGGGTGAGTCGATCGATATGGCCCGGTGTGCGGTGGCCGATGGAATCGGCGTCGTTGTGGCAACACCCCACCAGCTAGGGGTATACTCGGAGAATTCTTCCGACTGTATTCGGCGAGCAGCCGGTCAACTGCGACGATTTCTCGAAGCCGAGGGAATCGCCATGCGGGTGTTTCCCGGCGCGGAGGTTCGACTGGAGCCGGACCTCATCCACCGCATTCGGCGGAGAGAGACAATGACCCTCGCCGACCGGGGGCGGCACGTGTTGGTTGAGCTTCCACACGAAGTTTATGTGCCCTTCGAGAACACGCTTGATCAGTTGCGCCGCGCCGGGCTGGTGGCGGTGCTGGCGCATCCTGAACGTAACTCCGGCGTACGGAGGAAGCCCGAGGTGCTGCGATCGCTGGTAAACCGGGGATGCCTGCTGCAAATAACCGCCGGAAGTTTGCTTGGCAAGTTCGGCGGGGAGATCCAACAGTTGGCCGAGCAACTCATCGGCAACGGGTTGGTACAGCTTGTGGCAACCGACGCGCATAGCGTCCGAGGCCGGCGTCCGGTACTGGCCGGGGCATATCAGAAGATAACCCGGTGCTGGGGCGAGGCTACGGCCGTGAGCCTATGCGTCGATAACCCCAACCGAATTGTCGAAGGCAAGGATACCGTTCCGGTACGCCCCGACGTCCATCGCAGCTTCTGGGGCTTGTGGTTCCGGCGCCGCGCAGGATAGCCGCATGCTTCGCATAGTCGTCCATGAACAACCCTTACACGTCCGAAGTCGCAGAACGAGGCAGCAGGCGCCGGAGACAGCCCGGCCCGCTTGGGCTGCTTACCGCCGTGTGGTTGATGGTATTCTTGCCGGCTTCGGCGGCGGGGTCGTGGGTAGAGCGTCGTCACATTGGGCCTTTTCGCCTCTACGCCGAGTTTCCATTGCAAAAGACCGGCAGGCTCATGGCCGATTTGCGCCGGCTGCCCGACGATCTCTGGCAGGCCCTCCGATTGCCGCCGCCCGACGGGGTTATCGACGTGTATCTGTTTGAGGCGCGTAACAGCTATCAACGGTATCTTGCAGCGAACCTGCCCGACGCTCCGCGCCAGCGGCGGGCCCTGTTTGTCCGCAGCGGCGATTCGAGCCGCGTGTTCGCGTACCGCAGTCGGCACTTGAACACCGACGTGCGGCACGAATGTACGCACGCGTTGCTCCACGCCGCCCTGCCGATGGTGCCGCTGTGGCTCGACGAGGGGCTGGCGACGTACTTCGAAGTTGCGCCGGGGGACCGATTCCGCGGCCACCGGGCCCGGCGGGGAGCCATCTGGGACATGCGATTGGGACGCATGGAAGGCTTGGGAGATCTGGAGAAGGTGTCAAGCGTTGCATCGTTCACAGCGGGGGACTACCGGGCATCTTGGGCATGGGTCCACTTCATGATCCATGGCCCGCCGGAGGCACGAGACACGCTCATCGCCTACCTGGCGGACATTCGGGCGCGGCAACCTCCCGGCTCATTGCACGTCCGACTGCGGCACGAGATACGCGACTTGGTTCGCCGGTTCGAGAAGCATCACCTGAGGCAATAGCACAATCGTTACAATCGACACATTTCCACTGAAGCAGTCCCGTTAGCCTGTCGATAAAGTACCCGGAATGGGTTCCTATCGACGGTCTGCCTGGAATGCTCCGCTTGTTCCCCATTTTTCCTGGAGGTAGTCCATGAAATTCTTTGTGCTTCCGCTGCTGTCGGCGATAGCCGGTACGTGGCTGCTGGTTGCGGCCGCCGCGTTTGGCGCGGATCAATCAGTGCTTGTCGATGTCGCCTTGGGTGAACGCGGCACCATGACGGGGCAAGTCGTCGATACGCAAGGATTGGGCGTGGCCGAGCAGGCAGTCGCATTGGTGCAGGACGGCCAGGAGATTGCCCGAGCGACGACCGACGACCGGGGATATTTCTTCTTCGAAAACGTCCCTGGCGGAGTGTACCAGCTTGCGGCGGGCGATCGTGCCGTCGTCCTACGCGCTTGGGCGGCAGGCACGGCGCCGCCAGTCGCGCAGCCCGGCGTCCTCGTGGTATCTGGGCAGGATGTCTACCGCGGCCAGAAGGCCGTCAGGTCCGTCCGAAACTTTCTGGCGCATCCGGTCACCGTGGTGGGCGTTGTGGCTACCGGTATCGCCGTGCCCGTGGCCTTGCACCACTCGCGTCGCAAGTCGCCGGCCAGCCCCTAATAGGGGTTCCGGTGCCTGGTGGCGTTTACTCGCTCCTGACGGGGCGAACCGGTTTCCACTATAAGCCTCCCCCAACGTGCATCGGAAACTCTCTCCTGCATGACTCGTAACCAGTCCACATTGACGTACCGAATGATGCTGCTGCTCTTGGCCGCGTTGGCCGTGGCTGGTGGATGCTCACAGCGCCATTATCGAGTGGCGAACCTTCCACCCGAATTAGTCGCACCGCAGCCTATCAACCTGCAGAAAATCAACCTGTCGGCGCTGAGCGATCCGCCCATCAGCCGCGAGATTGTGCAGCCGGGCGACGTGATTGAGGTGAGCATGGTAACCGACTTCACGAAGCTCACGACCACGACGACGCCGCTTCGGGTCCCCGACCACGGTACGGTGGCGGTGCCGCTAATCGGTCCTGTGCGCGTCGCCGGGCTGACGCTTGAGGATGCCGAGCGAGCCATTGCCGCCGAGGGCCATGCACGAGGCGTGTTTCGCAATCCGGCCATCACCGTCAC
>PWXP01000392.1 GCA_003561895.1 Planctomycetaceae bacterium
CCCCCCAGGACGCCCGAAGCTCGCGGAGAAGTTTGCGGTCGAGCGCGTTCACCAGACGACCTCCTCGGGCGGGATGGGCCGCTCGTTGCGTTCCACCTCGGTCACCTCGCCGCTGCGCAGGTGGATGACGCGGTCGGCCACGCCGGCAATGGCCGTGTTGTGCGTGATGACCACGATCGTGCTGCCCAGATCGTCCCGCAAATCGACCAGCAGCCGCAGCACCCGCTTGCCCGTCTCGAAATCGAGCGCCCCGGTCGGCTCGTCGCACAAGAGCAGTTCCGGGTTCTTGGCGATAGCCCGGGCGACCGACACCCGCTGCTGCTCGCCGCCGGAAAGCTGGGCGGGAAAGTGGTCGGCCCGGTCGGCCAGGTCGACTTTCGCCAATGCCTCCAGCGGCTCCATCGGGTGCCCGCTGAGTTCCGTGGCCACCATCACGTTTTCCTGGGCGGTGAGGTTCGGCACCAGGTTGTAGAACTGGAAGATGAAGCCGACCGAGTCGCGGCGGTAGCGGGTCAACTCGGGCTGGGTCCAGGCGGTCATTTCGCGGTCGCGAAAGAACAGCCGGCCGCCGGTGGGCGCATCGAGCCCGCCTACCAGGTTCAGAATGGTCGTCTTCCCCGAACCGCTGGGTCCGACCATCACGAGGAACTCGCCCGGGCGAATGTTGAGCGACACCCGGCGCGCAGCCCGAACCTCGACCTCGCCCATCGTAAAGGTCTTGTCGACGGCCTCCAGTCGCAACAACGGACGGCCGGGGCCGCCCTCCGATTCACCGGGCATATACTCCTCACAGGCAGGGCAACGGGGAACCGCTTCGAAGCACCGGCGCGAACGGCCATTGGTCCGTTCCGGGTAAGGGGTTCCCATAAGGAACGTACCTTGTTGCATAACGGGGGGCAACCGCTGCGCCTCCCCCCGTTTGCGGGTGTGCGGCCCGTGCCTGCATGATCGCCAAGAGCCGTATGAAGCCACCTTTCCCACCCCCGATTGCGAGTGGAATGGGAACGAGGTACGATTCAACCGTGTCGCGGGCGAAGTTCGTTTCGCTGTCGGGTTGCCATATCCAAACCCCCCAAGGAGTCGATCGAAATGCGTTGGTCTTCCAAGTTGAACCCTTTCCCCCACGTACTTGCCGCGGCCCTGGGTTGCCTGCTCCTTGCCGCGGCTCTGGGTTGCCTGCTCGCGGCCGGGTGTTCGCGCCCGTCGCCCGACGAGCACCTCCGGCGGGGTGAGCAGTTGCTGGCCGCCGACCGGAAGGAGGAGGCCATTGCCCAGTTCACCAAGGCCATCGAGATCGACCCGAAGTCCGTCAACGCGTACCTGAACCGGGCCATGTGCTACAACGAGACCGGGCGTCCCCGGGAGGCCGTTGCCGATTTCTCCAAGGCCATCGAACTCGACCCGACCGATGCCTACCCCTACGACCAGCGCGCCATCCTCTACCGCACTGTGTTGAACGAGCCCGCCAGGGCCGAAGCCGACCGGGCCAAGGCCAACGCCATCCGCGACGAACGGTGGGACGAACTGAAGGACCTCCGCGAACGGCAGCCGCGGCGCAGGCGGTAAGCCGGGAACCACAAGCCATGTCGAACGAAGCCCAAAACGATTTCCCTTTTCGCGGGCTGGGAACGCTCGCGCTGCACGCCGGCCAGCAGCCCGACCCCACGACCGGCTCCCGCGCCGTGCCCATCCACCAGACCACCAGCTATTGCTTCCGCGATACGCAGCACGCGGCCGACCTCTTTGCCTTGAAGGAGATGGGCTGGATATACACCCGGCTGATGAACCCCACGACCGACGTGTTCGAGCAGCGCCTGGCGGCCCTCGAAGGCGGGGTGGGCGCGCTGGGGCTCAGCAGCGGGCAGCAGGCCATCAGCGTGGCCCTGTTCAACCTGGCCCACGCCGGGCAGCATATCGTTTCGGCCGCGGCCCTGTACGGCGGTACGCTCGCGCTGTTCGGGCAAACGTTCAAGCGGCTGGGCATCGACGTCACCTTCGTCGACGCCACGCGGCCCGAGGCGGTCGAGGCGGCCATCCGGCCGAACACGCGGGCGGTGTACATCGAAACGGTGGCCAACCCGAAGGACGACGTGCTCGACTACGAGGCCCTGGCCGACGTGGCCCACCGCCACGGCCTGCCCCTGGTGTGCGACAACACCGTGATGACCCCCCATCCTGTTTCGCCCGTTCGAGCACGGCGCCGACATCGTCGTGTACAGCACGACGAAGTTCATCGGCGGGCACGGCACGAGCATCGGCGGGGCGATTGTCGACAGCGGCCGGTTCGACTGGACGAAGGACCCCGGGCGCTGGCCGCAGTTCACCGAGCCCGACCCGTCGTACCACGGCGCCGTCTTCCACGAGGCGGTGGGCGAGTTGTGCTACATCATCACCTGCCGCACGCACTGGCTGCGCGACCTGGGCGGGACGATGAGCCCGATGAACGCGTTCCTGTTCCTCCAGGGCATCGAAACGCTGCACCTACGCATGCCGCGGCACTGCGAGAACGCCCAGCGGGTGGCCGAGTGGCTCGAGGCCCACCCGCAGGTAACGTGGGTCAACTACCCCGGTCTCCCCTCGCACCCCGGCCACGCGCTGGCGAAGCGGTACTTCCCGAAGGGTTGCGGATCGATCCTGGGGTTCGGCATCCAGGGCGGTCGCGCCACGGCGCAGCGGTTCATCGAGTCGGTCCGGCTCGCCTCGCACCTGGCCAACATCGGCGACGCGAAGACGCTCGTGATCCCCCCGGCCTCGACCACCCACTCGCAGCAGACCGACGCGGAGCTTCAGGCCGCCGGCATATCGGACGACTACGTGCGCATCAGCGTCGGACTGGAAGACGTGGACGACATCCTGACCGATCTGGACCAGGCGCTGGCGGCGGCGAGGGGGTAGGCGAGCGGGCGATGTATCCTTGCCGCGTGCCGTTTTTGCGCTTTTGTAGGATGGACATTCTTGTCCGTCTTCAACACCCCAGTGATCTCCACCCCTGGGCGTGGCCCCGCTTCCGATCTTTGAGCACAGAGGGCCGAGTTCGGCTGTTGGGAAATGACTATTCCCCATCACCCGCCTCCTTCCTGCGTTGGCGGACGCGCTTCCCGGACGGTTTCTTCGCCTTTGGCTTTTCGGAACCGGCCTGCCTGAGCCGAGGCTTCGGCGGGCTGGCAAGTTCGGTCTGAATCTGCTCGACGCTCGGCAACTCGCCCTTGAGGTTGTCGGGCAAATCCTCGACCAGCCGGGTCTTGTAGCGAGCCACGCCGACGGGCTTGGCCAGGTCGCGCAGGGCGTACTCGGCAATGACCCGGCTGCGGGTCTTGCAGAGGATGATCCCGATGGACGGCTTGTCGTCGGGGTGGCGCAGGAGATCATCCACGGCAGAGAGGTAGAAGTTCATCTTGCCCGCGTGCTCGGGCTGGAAGGGCCGGGCCTTCAGGTCGATGACCACATAGCACCGCAGGCGCAGGTGATAGAAGAGCAGGTCGAGGTAGAAGTCCTCGCCGTCCACCTCCAGATGCACCTGCCGGCCCACGAAAGCGAAGCCCGCGCCGAGTTCCAGCAGGAACTTGCGGATGTGGTCGATGAGCCCGTGCTCCAGGTCGCGTTCGGCCGCGTCGGTGCGCAGCGTGAGAAAGTCGAAGTTGTAGGGGTCGCGGACGGCCTCGGCGGCGAGGTCCGACTGCGGGGCGGGAAGCGCGGCCTTGAAGTTGGTGACCGCCTTTCCCTGGCGCTCCTGCAAGCCAGACTCGATCCAGTGCGTGAGCATGGCGCGCGACCAGCCGTTCTCGACGGTCTGGCGGGCGTACCAGAGGCGGACGGCGGGGTCTTTGAGCTTCTGCAGCAGAACGATGTTGTGTCCCCAGGGAATTTCTGAAACAGCCTGCGGCAGAATTCCCGGCTCCAATTCTTGCGGAACCCTTGGGGTCAGACCGGGATTAGGGATTAGCCCGGATTATTCACGATAGGTAGGGTGGGTCAAACAAGCCGCTTCTTTGGTGGGGCATCGGTCGCTATGGCCGGCGTACTTCCAGGCTGACGGGTTGGAAATAAGCTCGGCTGCGGCTTGTGAAGCCCCACCATCGAATGACGCGACCTTGACCCACCCTACGTAGATGAATAATCCGGGTTAGCGAGGCGTCTTTCAAGCGTTTGAACTGTCTTTTGCTAGCAGTCGGGCTACTGGCCTCGGCGTAAGCGTTCACGGGCTAGAACGGTGGCAGGGGGCCACCGAGAGTGGTACAGAGGAGAACTGAGAGGGTGCCGTCAGGCGCCTGGCGGCAGCAACGAGGGCGGGGAAAGACCCGAGAAATGAGCTTCAACCGACGCGAATACGAACTCGAACGCCGATCGGCCCTGCTGCGCGCAGGTGGCGACCACGGTCCAGATGCGTTCGCACCAGCGCCGGCCCTTTTCGCTGCGCGTCCCCTGCGTGATGTACCGGTCGATGACCACGAACCGAATCGCTTGCTCAGCCAGGTTGTTCGTCGGTCCCATGCCCGGCGTGGTGATGAAACGGAAGTACGCCTCGCCATGGTTCAGGAACCGATTGGCCATATTCCGGCATTGCTTCGTGTCCGGCACGCTCGTCATGCCTGCGGAGAGCACCAGGTCGCGGGCTGCTTCCAACGCGGCCTGGAACTTGGCGCGCGTCATCGTCTCGTGCCGGTGGATGACGCCGAACAGTTCCCGCAGCGCGTCGCGCAACCGCCGGCCATAGGCCTGATCATCTTTTCCGGGCAGCGTCAGGAGAAACTTTACGTCGCGGATGAGGTGGGCCATGCAGAACTGGACCAGCA